>JAURFX010000036.1 GCA_030834065.1 Gammaproteobacteria bacterium | reverse complement strand
TTTTGTTAAAGCCGCAGTTAAGGTAGTTTTACCATGGTCGACGTGACCGATAGTACCCACATTTACGTGAGGCTTATTACGTTCAAATTTTGCTTTTGCCATTTTATTGACTCCTAATTTAATTACCAGGTTTCCCTGGAGCCCACAACCGGATTTGAACCGGTGACCTCTTCCTTACCAAGGAAGTGCTCTACCCCTGAGCTATGTGGGCTTAACTTAGCTCAGAGAGCTCATTTTGGAGCGGGTGAGCGGATTCGAACCGCCGTCATCAGCTTGGAAGGCTGAGGTTCTACCATTGAACTACACCCGCGCTACCATTCTTAAACTTCCATCCGGGCGAAATTCCCGGCCGCATAAATGGAGGGGGGAGGATTCGAACCTCCGAAGGCGAAGCCGTCAGATTTACAGTCTGCCCCCGTTGACCGCTTGGGTACCCCTCCTACAAATAAAGAGTGCTATTTTCTGTCTTAAGTTAGGAACTGTCAATATAATTGCAGAAAAAACCTTAATTAATTCAGTTTGATAGCCAAGAAATGGAATAATTAGATCTAATTATCTAATTTTTCGCTTAAAAACGATCCTTTTCAGCCCTGACTCGCGCAAAAATTGCTTCTGGGCTAGCCCCTTCAATCCCCAAGTTTTGGGCAATATTTTTGAAATTTCTTCCTAAAAATGGATTTAACTCCAACTCAACTTTTATAGTTGAAGGCAATGTTGGCATATTTTGCTTTCGTAAATTAATTATTTTTTGTTGCATTTTTTTTAACTTCTCATTATCAGGATCAATGTAACAGGCAAATTTTGCATTTGATTCTGTGTACTCGTGAGCACAGAAAATGATCGTCTCTGGATCAAGCTTTTTGAATAAATTTAATGAGTCCCACATTTGATTCATCGTTCCTTCAAAAACCCTTCCGCAGCCTAGACTAAAAAGAGTATCACCAACAAATATAACTTTAGCCTCTGGAAAATGGTAAATAATGTGGCCAAGGGTATGCCCTGGGGTATGAAATATCTTAATTTTAGATCCCAAGAGATTTAACTCCTCTAGGTCCTCCAGCAGCACATCAATTTCTGGAATGCGTTCTTTATCATGAATAAATCCATAGACTGTTGCATTAAAAAAATTTTTAACCCTTTCATTGCCCCCGGCATGATCAAAATGGTGGTGAGTATTTAGTATATGAGTAACTTGCCAATTCATTTTTTTGCATTGCGCAATGATTTCATCTGCATCGGGAGTGTCAATACAAGCGGTATGACCGCTAGATTCATGATGCACGAGATAGCCATAGTTGTCATTTAGGCAAGGGAACATTAAAACTTTTATTCCTGCGTTTAATTCAAATAAATAATTTTCTTTTGCAAGCATGTCTTTTATATATCCGTTAGAATAACTCATAAAATATAACGACATGCGTCATGATACAAATTACTCTTAAAGATGGTGCCATTAAGGAGTTTGAAAAGCCAATCACAGGAAATGACTTAGCGGCAAAAATTGGTAAAAAATTATCTCAGGATGCCGTAGCCATAAAAATTGATGGCCAACTGAGAGATCTCTCAGAAATGCTCTCCCATAATTGTCAGGTAGAGATTATTACAAGACAGAGCGATGAGGGGCTAGAAATTTTAAGGCACGACGCAGCTCATGTAATGGCAGAAGCAGTTAAGGAGCTCTTTCCTGATACACAAGTAACGATTGGTCCGGCGATTGAGAACGGATTCTATTACGACTTTAGCCCAAAATTTCCTTTTTCAGAGGAAGATCTAAATAAAATCGAATCTCGAATGAGAGAAATCGTTGACCGCGATGAATTGATTGAAAGAGAAGAATGGAATCGCGAAGATGCAATCAAATTTTTTAAGGAATCCGGTGAGGCCTATAAGGCAGAAATTATCGAGTCCATCGACGAAAATGAAATTTTATCTGTATACCGACAAGGAGGCTTTATCGATTTATGTCGAGGCCCCCACCTTCCCTCCACAGGCAAGCTCGGAAAGTCATTTAAGTTGATGAAGATCGCAGGAGCTTATTGGCGCGGAAGCTCTGAAAATGAAATGCTCCAGAGAATATACGGAACTGTTTGGGATGATGACAAAAAACTCAAAGCCTATCTTGATAGGCTTGTAGAAGCAGAAAAAAGGGATCACAGAAAGCTTGGAAAAATATTAGACTTATTCCACTTTCAAGAGGAAGCCATTGGATCTGTTTTTTGGCATGAAAAAGGCTGGAGATTATTTACTAAGCTTCAAAACTATATGAGAAAAAAACAGATTGAGGCCGGCTATCAAGAGGTCAATACACCTGAGCTTATGGATAGAAAGCTTTGGGAGCAGTCTGGGCATTGGGAGGCATTTTCAGAAAACATGTTTACCTCTGAGACCGAAGATGGCCGTGTCCACGCTATAAAACCTATGAATTGTCCTGGCCACACTCAAATTTTTAAGCGGGAATTAAGGAGTTACAGAGATCTTCCCTACCGCATATCTGAGTTTGGTAAGGTTCATCGCTACGAACCCTCCGGTGCGCTCCATGGACTCATGCGAGTTAGAGCTTTTACTCAAGATGATGCCCATATTTTTTGTACACTCGATCAGGTATCACAAGAAACTAAAACAATTTGTGATTTATTGCTCAATATATACTCCGCTCTTGGCTTTAATAATGTCTCCATAAAGTTTGCTGATCGTCCTGAAAAGCGAGTAGGCTCAGATGAAATCTGGGATCAAGCAGAACAAGCCCTAAAGCTTGCATCAGAAAAATGTAATTTAGAAGTCATTCATAATCCAGGAGAGGGAGCCTTTTATGGGCCTAAGCTTGAGTTTGTACTAACTGATGCGATTGGAAGAGATTGGCAATGTGGAACTATTCAAGTGGACTTAAACTTACCCAATCGTCTCGGCGCGAATTATATTGATGAAAAGGGCGAAAAAAATGTTCCTGTATTAATCCATAGAGCAATATTTGGATCTCTCGAGAGATTTATTGGTATTTTAATAGAGCACTACGAAGGCAAATTTCCACTCTGGCTTTCGCCAGAGCATATCGTCGTAGCTCCGATAACTTCCTCTCAAAATGATTACGCGAAAGAAATAAATCAAGCTTTTATAGACAATAATGTGCACTCATCCGTGGATGATAGAAATGAAAAAATTAACTATAAAATAAGAGAACACAGCCTCTTAAAGGTTCCAATCATTGGCATCGTTGGAGAGAAGGAACAAATAAATAACACAATTACTCTAAGGCGACTTGGAAGTCAGGAGCAATTAACAATATCTGTTAAGGACGCCGTTCAGCAAATAAAAAAAGAAATTATACCCCCAAATTAATTCCTAAATTTTTCCAATCCATCAAAGTCAAAAAGAGTATTATCTGAAAGTTGCGAGAGATCAATGTTCATCATCGATCTAAATATCTTTTGCTCAACATCAGGGTTATTTTTCTTCCACTCAGCAATCATTTTCTTAATTTCAACTCTTTTGAGCTGCTCCTGTGAGCCGCAAAGATTACAAGGAATAATAGGGAAATTTCTATAATTTGCATATCTTGAAATATCTTCTTCTGAGCAATAATAAAGAGGTCGTATCAGAATATTTTCTTTATTATCACTTAATAACTTAGGGGGCATAGACTTTAGCCTGCCACCATAGAACAAATTTAAAAAAAGTGTTTCTATGGCATCATCTCTATGATGCCCGAGGGCTATTTTAGTAGCTTTTAAATCCTTTGCTAATTTATAAATAATCCCTCTTCTCAGTCTTGAGCATAATCCGCACATTGTCTTACCCTCAGGTATCACTCGCTTAACTACGCTGTAAGTATCCTGTCTTTCAATATGATATCTAATGTCAAGGTGCTCAAAAAAGTCTTGCATAATCTCGCAAGGATATCCTGGATGACCCTGATCAAGGTGCATACCGATGAGTTCAAATTTCACTGGGGCATAGGTTTGTAAATGCAGTAAAAGATCAAGCATAGTAAAGGAATCTTTTCCTCCTGAAAGACAAACTAATATAGTGTCGCCATCCTTGATCATCCCAAAATCTGAAATTGCCTTACCTAATGATGTCATGAGCTTTGAGCGAAGCTTTTCACTTGTATTAGATGGAAGTGGATTAATCATATCTTTTATGCATTATGTGCAGTTCTGATAGTATATAGATAATAATTTTGAAAATAATGTTACAAGAAATAAATAACTTTTATATCTTTTTAGATTCCTCGCTACCTCCCATGATTATGGTGTTACTATTCTTCTTCGTGGTATTTATAGTCTCCTTGATAGTCTATGTGATTATCAAGCGATGGCTGATTGCACTTATCCATAAAATGCTAAAGCATAGCGATCAAACTTGGGATGATGCGATTATAGAAACTGGCCTTCTTAAATCGTTTGCAAAATTAGCTCCTCCCTTAGTGCTTTTTTATTCTATTTCCTATATTCCATATTTAAGTGATGAAGCTGGTCAACTTATAGGAAATATTTTTTTATCTATCTTTGTTATATATCTCGGTCTTGCCATTTCAAATTTTTTAAATACCTTTCATGTTGCTTATAACCAATATCCAATCGCCAAAGATAGGCCCATCAAAAGTTTTATCCAGATCATAAAGCTTGCCCTCTTTTTGATAGTCATAATTATCTTAATCAGTCTAATCATCAATAAAAGTCCTGTTCTGTTATTAAGCGGCCTAGGTGCATTAACTGCGGTTATTCTGCTTATATTTAGAGATACACTTTTATCTCTTGTTGCAAGTATTCAAATCACAAGTCTTGGTCTAGTAAAGGTTGGAGATTGGATTGAAATGCCAAGCTGCAATGCAGACGGTGATGTAATTGATGTTCAGCTTCATACGGTTAAGGTACAAAATTGGGATAAAACCATCTCTACAATTCCTACCCATAAACTCATTTCTGATTCTTTCAAAAACTGGCGAGGCATGAGTGATTCGGGTACGCGACGTATCAAAAGAAGCATCCTTATAGATCTAAACTCCATTAAATTTTTAGAGAATCAAGAATTAGAAAAATATCGTACCTTTGCGCTGTTAACCGAATACATAAACTCTAAAGAGCGAGAGCTTAAAGCTTTTAATGAAAAGGTTGGTTCTACTTCAAATGTTAACTTAAGAAGACTTACCAATATTGGAACTTTCCGCGCTTATGTTTTTAATTATTTAAAAAATCATAATGATATTAGTCAAGATTCAACGCTGCTGGTAAGACAATTAAAGCCAGAGGGTAAAGGATTGCCCATTGAGATTTACGTCTTTACTAGTACGACAAACTGGACTGAATATGAGAATATTCAATCAGATATATTTGATCATTTATTGGCAACCGCTAGGTATTTTGATCTTGTTTTATTTCAAGAGCCTACTGGCAAAGATTTTCAAAAACTACAAGGCAACTAGAGCTCTTAAGTCCTCGATCACTTCTTGGGTATGAGTGGATGGATTGACAGACTCATAATGCTTCGCAACATTACCCTCGGGATCAATTATAAAGCTTTGTCTTGAAGCAAAAACCAGCCCCATAACATCATAGGCTCGAGCAACAATTTTTTCAGCGTCTGATAGCAACGGAAAAGGCAGATGATATTTTTCAGCAAATTCGCTCTGCGAGGCTACGTTGTCTGTACTGACTCCTAAAATCTGCGCATCAAACTCATCAAAAGCAAAGATATTATCTCTAAACTCACAAGCTTCTGTCGTGCATCCAGGAGTATCCGCCTTAGGATAGAAATATAAAACTACCCAGCGTCCCTTATAATCCTCAAGTGTATGCCATTGAAAATTTTGATCCTGAAGCCTAAAGTAAGGGGCTTCATCACCAATCTGAGGGGCAGCCTTAGCATTTGGCATTAAAACAAAAACTACTACAGCAGCTAACATGCTAAAGAAAAATATTTTAAAACTCATAGTTACTCCTATATTAAGCTGTCAATATAGCTCGCCATCTGGGCTCTTTGTTGATCGTCTGGCATATCACCAATCGCAGCCCCTGCATTTTCCAGCATATGATCAGGATTACTGGTTTCGGTAAGTACCGATGTAATCATGGGGTTTGCTAGTATGTATTTCAAGGAAAATTCTGCCCATGTATGACAGCCAAAAGCTTGAGCCCAATCTGGAAGGTCAGTATCTGCTAGTGCACTAAAATAATAACCATTCATAAAGGGCCTATTTACTATAATAGATATTCCTTTGTCATAAGCCAAAGGAATAATCTCGTTTTCAGCCATTCTCTCAGAAATTGAGTAGTTAACCTGAATAAAATCTGGTTGATGGCTATCTAAGAATCGAATCAGATCCTCATATAGCTCATATTGTGAAACTGTAACACCAATGTATCTTGCCCTTCCCTGTTCCTTAAGATCTATTAGAGTAGGCCAATGAGTATATAGGTCAGTTAAGGAGAAAATTTGTGCAAGGTCAATTTGATCTCGCTGATAAAGTCTCATGGTCTCGTCAAATTGAACAATGCCATTTTCTCTGCCCATACGATCAATTTTGGTAGTAATAAAAAGATTGGTATTAAAATCGGGTCTCGCAATCACCTCACCAAATACACCGTCGTTATGAGGATTTCTTGGCCACGTGTCAATTAACTTACCACCTAATGACTGAAGCGCAGACAATACCTCAACCATTCTCTCGGCTCCAAGCTCATTAATTAGTGAGACAAGCTTGCTTGACCCAAAACCAACTATAGGCAGTAATTCTCCAGAGCTGTGAATGGGTCTAGCGGGCATCATGGACACTTGGGCTTCAAGTGAGCTTAAAAAAGGGATAGAAGCCAGTGTAGCTAAACTTTTATTATTAAATTCTCTTCTATTCATAATTTTTTAAAATCCTTTATGGTGCCGGCAGAGAGGATCGAACTCCCGACCTGATGATTACAAATCAACTGCTCTACCAGCTGAGCTATGCCGGCACAACCCTATTATATCTAGTTTAATCCGCTATCTGCAATTAATGACAGGCCATCAAAAATAAGATTTGGAACATAGTTGTATTGTTTTCCAAAGGCTACTAGTAATGAGGGATCTACTTTGCCTGATAAATAAATTTCTACCTCAGGATGGCTCTCTCTAATGGCATTGGTTGCATAGTTAATGCTAGGCAAGATCATTTGCGAGGGTAAGTAGTTAAGAGCATCCTTAGTACTTTTTGATAAATTTAATCCTGAATAAAATTTATATTCCAGGTTTTCTATTTTGTTGATTTGAGTATTACGAAAAATGGCATCTCTCAATAAAAATTCCCCAGGAAAAATCATTCCTCCAGCATGCTTACCATCACCATCAACAAAATCAAGCGTAATGGTCGTTCCAAAATCTATAACAATAAAAGAACTCTTTCGTCTTTGCCAGCAGGCTAGCATAAGGACCCACCTATCAGTGCCAATGCTTTTTTGATAATCAGAGTCAATTGTTAGGCCAAGGTAAGATGATTGTGCTTTAATAATCTTATAGCTTATTCCTTGATTGCTTAAAAACTCAATAATCTGATCTTGTATGTATCTGGGCCCAACAGAACAGATAAAGACACATACAATGTCTCTTGAAATAATTTGATCTAAATTATTTAAAAAATCTTTGTAGAGGCAACTCTTCACCTTGTCACCAGTTCCTTTCTGATACTTGATTGATGAGTTACCAATATCTATAAGTAAGTTCATAGAGGTATTATATCAACGGACCCTGAGCTAAACTTTTTTTCTACGCCCTCTGAAAATAATATAAGTTCTCCCTCTTCGTTAACGCCAACAGCCTTGCCATACATTTTTTTTGATCCGTTAGTAATCTGTATAGTTTTGTTTCTTAAAAAATCATATCTATTAAAGTATTCGCATAGGCTAGCAAATCTCGCGCATTCATTCTTGCTATTTACCGCAATGATCTCTTTGGTTAAATCAGATATTATTTTTTCAGACGAGAAACCTCCGACAAAAAGCTCATTAATACCTGCGACCTTTGCTTGGCCTAATTTGAATGGATGCTTATTGATACCGATACCTATTACACAATTATTTGCATCTTCGTAAAAAGTATTCTCTACAAGGATTCCACAAAGCTTTCTTTCGCCAAAATAAATATCATTTGGCCATTTTAGATAAATATTGCTTGCCCCCATGGAAGTTAAATATTTATGAACGATCACTCCAATGTTTAAACTTAAGTTTCTTTGAAAGTATTCTTTATCAATTGCCTTAAGACCAACTGAAAAAAGTAAACTTGAGCCTGGATTAGCAATCCAATATTTCCCTCTTTGGCCTTTTCCTTTTGTTTGGAAGTCGGAAGACACAAGTACATTTGATTCAGAATAAGTGAGTAATCTGGCTGCAACCGCATTGGTTGACTCGGAGACGATGTAATGGGCATATACTAAATTTTTATTTTGTTGATTGAATGAATTAATTTCTTCATTTATTTTGCTTGCGTTGAGCAACTTAAGTGGAGATACGCAAGATATAGCTCTTTCATTTTCTTTTAAAAAATTATCAAGCTTTAAAAAGTTTTCGATAATTTGGCTAACTTCAATTGGTGTAACACCAAGCTCTTTCGTTAATGAGGCTGGTGAAATTTTATTTGATAAAGATAGTAAGTGTAGAAAACCTGCCAGCTGATGATGAGGAATTTGGTCTAGAGACACTATAGAAATTTACCTTCTGTGCCATCTCTAATTCTTTGAAAATTACTTCTATGCATATAAGCAATCAGAATGCTTACAACTAAATACCAAGCTATTTCAAAATAAGTTTGTACAAAATAGGGCGAGATAAGTGTGCATATGAATGGAGCAGATGCTGACGCGATACTCACATATTTTGAGACCAAAAGTACAAGAATCCAAAAAATTAATACCAGTACTGCCAGTTTCCAGTTTAAAGCCATTACCAATCCAAGAGCAGTAGCGACGCCTTTGCCCCCTTTGTAATTATGCCAAATTGGAAAGAGGTGACCTAAGAATGCAGCCATACCGCACAATAACATCGCAAAATAATATTCTTTATAAGGAAAGATTGAAAGATCAAGAGCGGCAATATATTTAATTGCTATGAAACCCTTGGCTACATCGATCAAAAGAACCGCTACTCCATAAATTTTTCCATAAACTCGGTATGCATTTGTTGCACCAGCATTGCCACTGCCTAATGTACGTATGTCTTGCTTTTTAAAAATCCTTCCTAAAATTAGACTCCCAACACATGAGCCAATAAGATAGCTGAGTGCAACTTTGAAGCCCAGATCAAGCATTAGGAATCATAAAGCTTTTTAATTGAAGGCTCATTAGATAAACGAGACTCCCAGTTCATTATACTTTTTAAGTGACTAAAGTCTCTCTTTAGAACTCTTTTTGCAAATTGAAGATATATATATAAAGTTATGTCAGCATAAGAAAACTTGTCCTTAGCTAGGTATAAAGAATTTTTCATATCGTTTTCTATTAGCTCAAGATTATTATCGATTCGGTGATTGCCTCTTTCTATTAGTGCAGGAATTTGTTCATAGGCTTTTGAGCCTGGCAGACCTCTGTTTTTATACCTTTCAAGACTATTTCGAAAAACTTCTTGCACACCGATATAAAAATCCTCGAGAGCAATGCATTTTTGAAGAATAAATGCTTTTTCTTGTTGATCGCTTCCAAATAAGCTTTTTTCTCCATATCCTGAATCAAGAAATGTGCTTATTGCCAAGCTTTCCAAGAGTATTTGACCATCATCTAACAACAAAGCAGGAACAGTACCCCTTGGATTGATAGCTAAATATTTGGGTGTCAGATTCTCTTGTTCTAAGAGATTGATATCAATGATTTCTATATCTATTTTGTGATGGATAATCACTGCCCTAACTTTCATTGGATTAGGGGCAGTTTTAAAATTATAAAATTTCATTATTCGCCCTTTGTATAGTTAATATTTAGAAGATCAAGCTTGTGATAAAGTTCCTTTGAGTCAAATAGGATTTTTAATTCCTGATAACCACCGATATGTTCTTTACCAATAAATATTTGTGGAAAGGTCCTAAAATTATATGCAATGATCAATTCGTTTCTAATCACTTCAAAATTTTCAATATGATCTGGCTCATCAATTTTTATCTCTTTAAAAGGAATTGATAATTTAGTGAGAAGATTTTTTGCTGCCATGCAGTACGGGCAAAAATTTATTGAAATAAAGCTCACCTCTCCACCATGTTGCAGAAGAAAATTTTCAATAAATTGTTGCGATTTTTCTTGGGATTTCATAATTAGAATGCCTGGCGGTGACCTACTCTCACATGGGGAAGCCCCACACTACCATCGGCGATGAACGTTTTCACTTCCGAGTTCGGAATGGGATCGGGTGGTACCCGTTCTCTATGGCCGCCAGGCAAATTAGTTTTGGAACGATCCATCCAATTAGTCAAACTTCTTTGAATTATATAGTCAAGCCTCACGGACAATTAGTACTGGTTAGCTTCACTCATTGCTGAGCTTCTACATCCAGCCTATCAACCTTGTAGTCTTCAAGGGTCCTTTAGGGGGATAAACTCCCCAGGGAAACCTAATCTTGGGAGGGGCTTCCCGCTTAGATGCTTTCAGCGGTTATCCCTTCCATACATAGCTACCCGGCAATGCCACTGGCGTGACAACCGGAACACCAGAGGTATGTCCACTCCGGTCCTCTCGTACTAGGAGCAGCTTCCCTCAAGTTTCCAACGCCCACGGCAGATAGGGACCGAACTGTCTCACGACGTTCTAAACCCAGCTCGCGTACCACTTTAAATGGCGAACAGCCATACCCTTGGGACCTGCTACAGCCCCAGGATGTGATGAGCCGACATCGAGGTGCCAAACTCCTCCGTCGATGTGGACTCTTGGGAGGAATAAGCCTGTTATCCCCGGAGTACCTTTTATCCGTTAAGCGATGGCCCTTCCATACAGAACCACCGGATCACTATGACCTGCTTTCGCACCTGCTCGACGTGTTTGTCTCGCAGTTAAGCACCCTTATGCCATTGCACTCTGTGCGCGATGACCGACCGCGCTGAGGGTACCTTTGCACTCCTCCGTTACTCTTTGGGAGGAGACCGCCCCAGTCAAACTGCCCACCATACGCTGTCCCCAACCCGGATAACGGGCCTAGGTTAGAACTCCGAAATTGTCAGGCTGGTATTTCAAGGTTGGCTCCACCGAGACTAGCGTCCCGGCTTCAAAGCCTCCCAGCTATCCTACACAAACAAGTTCAAAGTTCAGCGTAAAGCTACAGTAAAGGTTCACGGGGTCTTTCCGTCTTGCCGCGGGAACGCCGCATCTTCACAGCGATTTCAACTTCACTGAGTCTCGGGTCGAGACAGTAGGGCTATCATTACGCCATTCGTGCAGGTCGGAACTTACCCGACAAGGAATTTCGCTACCTTAGGACCGTTATAGTTACGGCCGCCGTTTACCGGGGCTTCGATCAAAAGCTTCGCTTGCGCTAACCTCATCACTTAACCTTCCGGCACCGGGCAGGCGTCAGACCCTATACATCCACTTTCGTGTTAGCAGAGTCCTGTGTTTTTGGTAAACAGTTGCAGCCCCCGATTATCTGAGACCTCTAGCAGCTAACGGAGCAAGTCCGCTCACCACCAAAGGCACACCTTCTCCCGAAGTTACGGTGTCAATTTGCAGAGTTCCTTAACCCGAGTTCTCTCAAGCGCCTTAGGATTTTCTCCTCACCCACCAGTGTCGGTTTACGGTACGGCCAGTTACTGCCTGAAGCTTAGAGGCTTTTCCTGGGAGCAGGGCATCAACCACTTCGGTCCACGTGGGACCTCGTCATCACGCCTCAGGATTAACGGACCTCCGGATTTACCTGGAGATCCTCCCTACACGCTTAAACCGGGCAATCCGATCCCGGCTGGCCTAGCCTTCTCCGTCACCCCATCGCAGCAGCACCAGGTGCAGGAATGTTGACCTGCTTTCCATCGACTACGCCTTTCGGCCTCGCCTTAGGTGCCGACTCACCCTGCGCCGATTAACGTTGCGCAGGAACCCTTGGGTTTTCGGCGAACGGGTTTTTCACCCGTTTTAACGTTACTCATGTCAGCATTCGCACTTCCGATACCTCCAGCATGCCTCGCGACACACCTTCACAGGCGTACGGAACGCTCCCCTACCGCTCGCCTTGCGGCGAGCCCACGTCTTCGGTGCACAGCTTAGCCCCGTTATATCTTCGGCGCGGGCCGACTAGACCAGTGAGCTATTACGCTTTCTTTAAAGGATGGCTGCTTCTAAGCCAACCTCCTGGCTGTCTATGCCTTCCCACATCCTTAACCACTTAGCCATAACTTTGGGACCTTAGACGGT
>JAURFX010000072.1 GCA_030834065.1 Gammaproteobacteria bacterium | reverse complement strand
TTGAAATTGATTTTGCGATGCAGGTCTCACCGCTGGCTAAAGTTTTTGGGGTAATGTTTCATGAGGCCTCCGAGCGTCAATTGCAATTATTTATTAAGAGAGCGGATCGCCTTTATGGAAAACAATAAAATTATTCAGATCGTACTTATAACCGATACCCAGTGGGTATTTAGTGTTGATGCATTGAATCCTCTATCACTAGAAGAATTATTAAAACAATCTCAGGAGCTTAATGCTTTGCTGATGGACCTAAAAAATATTGAATATGCATGTCGAGGCAAGAAATTAACCATGCACGATCTGATCGAGCCAGGCTCTAGAGTAGAAATTTGTCAGCCATTGGTCATACATCCCAGAGACGCAAGACGACTGGCCTTTGCCAAGGGGGAGGCAATCGGTAAATTAGTTTCCGATAGATAAAGGGGTAATATTTGAAACGATATTATTTTCAAAGGTTATCGATAGCCTTTGAATTAATATATCTTCCCCTTCAATATCATCGATGTAATATACGTAATGCCATACATCAGGATTTTGCTCGTTCACTAAAACCGGATTGCCTAATAAAAATATGACTTGTCTTGTCGTCATCCCAACTGCGAGTCTTTCAATTGAATCTGCCTCAATAATATTGCCTTGTTGTACCTCTAATTTATAGAGACACCCACCGAGAAGGGCGCAACAAACCAGACCATAAATTTTTACTTTTAACGACAGCATCAATAAGTTACGATAATTTTAGTTATTATAGAAGAACTTAGAATGAATAGTAATATCGAACTTAGATTATGCAAGAAAAAGAACTAAGAGAAGCTGGACTCAAAGTCACCTCACCGAGGCTCAAGATTTTAGAGATCCTAGAGAAGAGTGATAAAAAGCATTTAAGCGCTGAAGGAATTTATCAGATTCTTCATGCGGATGGTAGCGATATTGGCCTGGCCACGGTCTATCGTGTACTTACGCAATTTGAACAGGCCTCGTTGATCACAAAGCATAACTTTGAGGGAAATACCTCAGTTTATGAAATGAAAGATCAGGATCATCATGATCATATGGTATGCCTTGAGACGGGCAAGGTAATCGAATTTTCTAACGAAGAGATTGAAGCGATTCAGAAAAAGGTTGCCGAGGAACATGGCTATGTGCTTTCTGATCACAGCCTTGTACTCTATGTAACACCAAAAAAATAATCAACCCGTAAGCATCTCGCTTGCATTTTTCTTCATCGCCTCAGTAATTTTTGCCCCGCCAAGCATTCTTGCGATCTCATCGATACGTTCACTGTCAGTAAGGAGTTTAAGTTGCGTTTTAGTGGTTTTGCTTGTTTGATTTTTTTCAATTTGAAAATGATGATGCGCTTGTGAGGCTACTTGGGGCAGGTGTGTAATACAAAATACCTGATGTGTTTTAGAAAGCCTTCGCAGTAATTTACCGATTGTTTCAGCTACCGCACCCCCCACGCCCGTATCTACTTCATCAAAGATAACCGTTCCTGAAGCTGAAGAATCAAGCTCCATCATTTCAAGAGCAAGACAGATTCGTGACATTTCACCACCCGAGGCAATTTCCTCGAGCGGTCCCAAAGACATACCTGGATTCGCACTGATATAAAATCGCACACCCTCAATGCCCCTTTGGTTAAAGTTTGATGGCTCAAGATCTTCGATAATTACCTTAAATTCAATAAATTTAAAACCTAAACTTTTAAGTTGACGCTTAATAGTCTCCTCAAATTGAGCGGTATTTTTTTTCCTATAGGAAGATAGTTTTTTAGCCTGATCCATGTATTTTTTTTCTGCATCTGTAAACTCTTTTTGCAGCACCTCAAGATCATCATCAGCCGCTTCAATTAATTTTAATTGGTCATTGAGCTCACAATAGATCTTATCCAAACCATTAATATCTGTATGATGCTTTCTTGCAATGTTATGGAGCGTTTGAATTTCATTCTCCACTTGACCAAGTTTTTCTGGTGACAAATCAAGTTTATCAATATGATGCCTTAATACAGAAGAGATATCCTCTAGCTCCAGCGATAAGGATTCTAAACGTGAGCCTTGCTCTTTATAAAATATATCAATTCCCTCAACATGCTGCAGTTCGCTCAATGATTTATTAATGAGATCCAGTGCGTTGATTTCACTTCCCTCCAATAACTCTAGAGCATTACCTAAAGACTTTTGAATAGAATCGAAATGGTGCAAAGATTTATGCTGAACTTGCAAAGCTTCAATATATTCATGAGTCAGGTTTAAGTGTCTCATCTCATCAAGCTGAAAGCGTAAAAAATCTCGTTCTCTCTCATCAAACCCTTTCAATTTAACAATTTGATTGATCTGATCCTTAATTTTATTCATGGTAACAAAACAGCTTTCGGTGCTGGCAAGATGTTGCTGAGCATTAATGCATACGTCATAAAGATCATGCTGAAAATCCAGATCTCTTAGTTTCTCATTAGATCCTTGCCCATGAATATTTAATAGCTCTCTTCCAAATCTTTTTAATTCTGAAAGTGAGCAGGCATGACCATTAACTGAAGATTTGGAGGGTTTTGAGTCATAGATGATCTTCTTGATAGTCAGCAGATTCGGCTCGTTATCATTAAAGCCATTCTCATCAAGCCATGTGATGATAGTAGGATGATCGGTAATCAAAAATTCAGCAGTAATCTCTGCATGGTCGTGACCTTTTCTAATTAATCCTGGCTCCGCTCGATTGCCAATAACTTGAGAGAGGGCATCGAGTAATAATGATTTGCCAGCACCGGTCTCACCTGTGAAGGTAGAAAGACCCTTACTAAACTCACAGTTAATAGACTCAATGACGGCAAAGTTTTTAACATCAAGTCTTAGGAGCATATTAACTAGGACTGATTGCTTTGATTAGTACCGTAACTTAACTTCGACCTTAAAGAAGCATAAAAATCATGCTCAGGTGAGTGCAAAAGATTGATTGCTAATTTTGATGTTTCGATTATTAATTCATTATCAGCGTTGAGCGCACCAATGGTGTTACCGTCACATGAAATATCCGCCTCATCATCAAATCTTGGCTGAAGTTTAATTTTAATCTGTGAATCAGACTTTACGACAATCGGTCGATCGCTCAATGAATGAGGGCAAATAGGCACCACAGCCAAAGCTTGCACGCTCGGCTCGATAATAGGACCACCGCAGGAGAGCGCGTAGGCTGTTGAACCTGTAGGTGAGGTAACTATGACACCATCTCCCGCATGATTATTAACAAACTTATCATTAATGTAGGTTGCAAAATCTTGCATGCGTCCCCCGGTATTAACCTTCACGGTAATATCGTTTAATGCAGCTCCCTCAGCAACGCATACGCCATTTTGTATCAAGCGAGCAGAAAGAAGGTCTCTTTTCTCTTCAAGATAGTTTCCATGGAGGATATCAGTGAGCGTTTTTTCAAATTCATGCGGTGCAATATCAGTTAGAAAGCCTATTCTTCCAAGATTGATCCCAAGCAATGGGATTGTTTGTTTGGCACAATTTTGCGCAGCAGATAATAGGGTACCGTCGCCACCAATCGTCACAATCAAATCAAAGTTTGATAATTTAATCGTCTGATTGTTGTTCCCGTAACTCTTATAATGTAGCTTTTCATATGTGATCGAGAGATTCTCGACCAATCGTATAGCTTGATCAGCCAATGAACCAATTTTAGCAATATCAAAATCTGCCCATATGCCGATTTTATTAAAACGTATTTTTTGTTTTACATTCATGCTGTTAGCGTCTAGTTCTTTTCATTAATCAATCATATTATT
>JAURFX010000015.1 GCA_030834065.1 Gammaproteobacteria bacterium | reverse complement strand
TAGTGATAAAAAAAATGATTATCTTTTTATAATTAATATAGAAAATATAAAAAAATCTGAAAATATTCCGCTGAAAACTATTCAGGGTGGTTATAAGACCGCGAAAAATATCACAAGATATGCAGCAAAAGAATTAGGTCTAGCAAGCATCCCTTCAGATACTATAAGCAGCCGTGCAATATATTCAATTTCTGCAAGTGTTACTCTAGAGAACAGCGCTTCAAGTAATGTTAAAGAAAGTCTTTATGAGAAAAAAATTGGTTTCTTGTACGACCCAGAAAAAAATGAAATACGCATTGAGAGAAATATATTAAGTGAAATTAAAAATAAAGTAACTGAATTAGTTGGGTTAAATAAGCAAAAAACTGTCATCTCTGATTATATATCCCAAAATTTATTACAAGAGCCTTTAGACTTATTAGAGTGTAGAAGTAACGAATATCAAGCTTCACGTGAAGGTAGTTTTTACACAATTAGTGTTAATTCAAATGCTGGCATAAATGTGGGAGATCGATTTTTATTAAACACACAAAGATTGAATACTCTCGGGGCTTCAATAGATTCGGAAAGCTTGAATGAGCTAGCTATTGCAGAAATAATATCAACAGATAGTAATAGTGCTACATTAGAAATTGTAGAAGGCGCTATTAGTAGAAATAATGTTCTTGCTATACCTTTTTAACCTGGAAAGCCAATGAAAATACTTCAAAATTTTACAGCAATTTTGAGCTTCTTTTTTATAAATGAATTAAGTTTTGGTGCACAAGAAGACATTGATACGGCTTTACGCACCTTCCTTGATGGTTATGATATCGCAGAGTTCTTAGAGACAAGGGATGAAGAATATTTAGAATCAGGATTTTATATAGTTAAACAAGGCGACACCTTGGACGGAATAATAAACAAAATTTATCCTGGTACAGCTATTAAGAAAAACATATTGAGAGAAGCGTTTGTAATAGCAAATCCAAATAGTTTTAGAAATCGGAATCCAAATTTTATTTTTTCTGGCCAAAGATTACTACTTCCTAACGAAGAAGATATTGGGAAGATTATTTTTAATGATAATGTGGATAGCTTAAGAAGCGATAGATCAACCTGGGTTCGATTTCCTTAGAGAATGCATTAAGTGAAATAAATTGAATAGTATAGAAAACACCACAAGAATCCTGCTTTCTAACAATGAAAATATTATTCAAAGTAACCAAATAATTATCTCAGAAAAACAAGCAAGAGATTATGACTTAAAACAGGGACAAATAGTCAATGTTGTATTAAGAGATGATGGTAAAGAATTAGAAATAGACACTCAAATAAGTAGAGCAGATAAAAAAGAAAAAGATATAACAAGTTCTAGTAAATCGCGCAAATATCAAGTCATAATAAATAAAAATACTCTTCCAGAAAGCCGCCTCATACCAGAAAAAAATTATCTTCATCCGAAAGCTGTTATTGATTTGCTTAGCAATATATCAATACTGGAGATTGGGGATTTATACTTATATCTACGTAAAACAAGTCAAAATACCAAAAAAATATTTGAAGATATTTTTGCTGACTCAAACATTCTGGCAGATAAAAATCAGCTTATAAAATTAATTAAATATTTTATGCTGGCAAGTTCTTTTGCAATAAAAAATCATGAGAATAGTAATGAAATAAATATAAGTCTTATTAGATCAGTTATTGCTAAATACTTTGATGGTGCTGAAAAAGAATATGATGAAAATGAAATTCATTTCTCAAAAAAACTAAAAGATTTTCTTACTTATCTAAATTCTAATATTTACGAAACACATCTTGCGGCTGATAGAGATATGATTTCTGCTAGATTTTCGATTCTTTTTTACGAGTTTCCCCCGATAGAAATAAATTTAACAAAAAACAAATTAAAAGATAGTTTTCATAAAGATAATAAGGGAGAGCGAGGCTGGAACGCTGAGATATCCTTTTATTATTCAGCTGCAAACCATATTGTAATTGATCTTAGTGTAATAGAACCTCGGTCTATAAAAGTACGTTTGTCAATATCTGATACCGAGCTACGCGCTAGGGCTAAAAAATACAAAAATGAGCTTGTTAGCTCACTTGCTGAAAATAATATTAATCTTTTATCTTTGGAGATAAATGGGGACAAACCACCGAAGTTTAATAGAAGCATGTTTCTGAAAAATATCGGCAACATGAGCTTATCAGCGTGAAAAGAATTACAAAAAAAGCTTTCGCGCTTACCTACGAAGGGCTCTCAGTTCCAGTATTAACTGCGAAAGGGTCTGATTTATTAGCTGATGAAATAATACACTTGGCAAACAAAAATAATGTACCTGTTATTTCTAATACGCTGTTAGCTGAGGATTTATCTGAAGTAGATATAGGAGAAGAAATACCCGAGATAATGTACGAGGCGGTTGCGGTGGTATTATCGTGGGCTTACTGGATTAAAGGGCGAAAGCCTTAATTTCTTTTCCTGCTAGCAAGATGTTCGTAAGTTTCTCTTGAGCGATAAGGTTTTAAACCCAGGGAGTGTAGAGCATCATTTATGGCTGATAGCTTACCATTTATTAATATTTCGTTTCTCTTTTGCAGATTGTTACACTTATTAACTTTATCGTTTATGTCTTTCCGTTGGAAAATATCTAGATCACTTTCGGGGTTTAAATTTTTATAATAATTGCTCTGCTCAATAATAAAAGAAAGAAGTTCATGTTTTCGAGATTGTAATTTTTCGAATTTAGCTATCTCATTTTTTTTTAAATGATTATATTCAGATTCAAGCAAATGCAACAACGCATCAATCTCGAAAGCTAGACGCTCAGAATTATCCAAGTTAACCCCTAATAGCAAACAATCATCAAATTAATTTTTCTAGATCAATGAAGCTGTCTGCGATTTTTTTGGAATCAAGAGGATAGTCGCCATTTCGAAGGGCGTCTTTTACCCTATTAACCTTCTCTTGGTCAAATAAGGCTTTATCAATATCTGCCTGTACATTTGCCGAAAGTTTCACAAGCTCTTCCGTACCAGACGGTTCTGACACAGATGCATGATCAACTTGTGCTTTAGAGGTAGTACTACGGTTTTCAGCTGTTTTGGTAGAGCTGACTGCAGATGTTTTCTCGGAAGTACTATATATAGTGCCGGACATAATTGAAACCTACAATATATTGTGTCTTAAGTATGTGATATTTACTATGTTTTATCAATAGTTACATCGACAGATTTCAAGAACACTTTAGATAAAAATTCAGCGAGATATTTCAACAGTAGAGACCCCTGTTACAGTCGCATTTAATTCTTCTCCAGACTCGGAATTTTTTACACGAATGATGTCGCCAATAAAACCATTTTCTAAAGCAAGGACCTCAGTTGTAAGTTCTAAAATGCTTGATTTATAGTGCAATGTTATATTTGTGTTTAATTGCACATGGGGCGTGGAGACTATGTCACTAAACTTCAGAATATTGCCCGGGATTAGGCGACGCCTTGCAGATGCCCTGTCAACCATCGTGTAGTCATTAATTGAATCAGGGGGCGCTTGATCGTATAGCTCTAAGATACTAGTGTTAGTGCTATCAATTTGCTGATCTTTTTCGATAACCTTATCTATAATCAAAACAGTTGAAATGTTTCCTATAGTAGATTTAGTCAAAAAGTCGTCAACTGATAAATCATATTTAATGACTGCGCCAACAAGTTGATCTAAATCTATCCTCTCATTATACGTAACCTCTGATATTGGTTTACTGACTGGGATTAGAAAAGCTTCTTCTAAGACACTTCCTTGGGTTAAATCTCTATTTAACTTGTAAACTGTAAACTCTTCATCGAAATGTCTAGGATCTACATGCTGTCCTTCATTTACATCGATTCGAACGTATTTTCCTAAAAAGTCTGAAATATCAGATTGGTTTGTTGTTGAATTTGCTAATAAACTATCGACAATCTGGACCTGTCTTAGGTCTTGAGAAGATATTAAAGATCCCTTTGAGATGTGCCTATCATATACAAAGATTTGACTAGTAATCTGTTTTTCAATACGGACTGTCGAGGTCCAACCTGTACTCTGGCATTTGATAGATACTGTATTTGATGTGCCAAATGCGTACTCAAAGTTGTAATTGCTTTGACAAACAGGAACCCTAAAACGTCTATCGCCAGCATAAACAACCGTATTATCGGGTTCTATACCTTCATTATCAAAAACCCAATTCTTAAGTGACTCAACAAGAATCATCTTTGGATCTGACTGTTGCTGGTCTGTTGTGTCTTGCGCATTCACAAGCATAGGCAAAAGAAAATAAACAGCCAGATGTTTTGCTTTGGTAAGTAGTCGCAATGGCTTCTCTGATAATTATTAATACTGTCTATATCTTAAGGGTTTTAATAACGAGCAGCAAAAAACATCTTTTTGCCACTTTTGCCACTTTTAAAAAAATAATTCGGGATATAGAGACGAGGTATATAGAAATATAAAGCCTATCTTATTGAAATTGCTCGAAAATAAGAAGTTGTAGATTTAAAAAAGAAATTTTGGCACAGATAATGCAGTTGTTATTCCAGACATTAGAAATTTCTTTAATTATGGCTAAAACGTTAAACGACTATTTCGCGTTCAATAATGCAGCAATGTCATTGAAAGCTAAGCGTCTTGAAATTATTTCAGGAAATATCGCGAATTCGACAACCCCTGGCTATAAGTCTAGAGATCTTGATTTCTCTAATTTGTTAGAAAAAACGTTTAGCAGAAAATATGACAGCAGGTTTGATATTGAAATGTATGCAGATAATCCGCGACATATGGGATTTACAAAGGCTCCAAAGTGGATGGATACAGAATCTGCATTGAAATACACCGTGCCATTATCTCCTAGTTTAGACAATAACACAGTTGAAATAGGTGTAGAGCAATCAAGATACGGTAGGGCAGTAATAGATTATCAAGCTAGTTTGCAGTTTATGGAAAATAAAATATCGGGTTTGAGAAAAGTCATTAAGGGCGAATAAAGATGTCTTTTGAAAAAATAATGGCAATTGGCGGCAGCGGATTAAATGCACAGTTAGTCCGAATGAATGCTACCGCGAGCAACTTGGCAAATGCAGGAGTTATTTCAGGTACAGAAGAGACTGCATTTAGAGCGCAAAGACCGGTCTTCTCAACATTATTAACCGGTGAGACCGTAGGTGAATTCTCAGACTTACAGGGTGGCGTAAGGGTAGATCGAATTGTTAATGATACGAAGCCTGTTGAAAAAATATTTGAACCTGGTAACGCACTAGCAGATGCTGATGGATACGTATACTCCTCAAATGTAAAAGAAATAGAGGAGCTTATAGATATGTTAGATGCGTCAAGAGCTTATCAAAATAATATCGAAGTAATTGCTAGTGCTAAGGATTTACTTAGTAAAACACTCGATTTAATCAAGGTTTGATAAATTAGGAACAAATAATGCCTACTGAAATCTCTAGTCTTCCTTCCAACATATTGACAACAAGTCAATATCAGGATCAGCAAGAAAAATTAGTCAATAAGACTGATCAACTTGATAGAAATGCATTTCTATTACTATTTACCACGCAACTAAAAAATCAAAACCCACTTGATCCAATGGAGAATGAGGCGTTTGTTTCGCAACTAGCTCAGTTTTCCTCATTAGAAGCGATGACCGCCATGAGAAACTCTATTGAGGAAATGGCAAATAATTCTAGGACTGAGAAATTTATAACAGGATCAACCTTGCTCGGCAAAAAAATTGATCAGGTGAAAAATATTGTGGATCTTGAAAAAGGGGGAAGTACTACCTCTAAGGCCGACCTCCTATACCCATCTCCACAAGCTGTGTTTAGTGTAACTGATCCTGCGACAGGCGGACTAGTCTATCGAGAGGTTTTCAAAAACCTTCCCGCTGGCGGTATGGAGATTCAGTGGGATGGTACAGATTTTAATGGGGCAGCTGTGCCTACTGGCTTATACGAAGTTGAATTAATGATCGAAAAGGATGGTGAGGCTTTGATAGTCCCACTAATTAATCAGCAAAAAATAAAAGCCGTTACCTGGAATGATGAAACAAGTGACTTTCAAGTAGAAATTTCTGATGGCAGTGTTCTAAACATTGCTGATATCTCAAGAATAGAAGATTAAGAAGGAGAAACTACATGTCTTTTTATACCTCGCTTACCGGTCTGAACGCTGCAACTACAGAATTGTCGGTTACATCAAATAATATAGCTAACGCAGGAACCTCAGGCTTTAAAAGATCTGACGCCTCGTTTGGCGATATATTTTCCAGCACTCCATTACAAAAAGCAGATTCTGTTACAGGATCAGGTGTCGCTTTGCGGGGTATAGTTCAGGAACATAGTCAGGGTAATGTTGAATTTTCCACAAACGCATTAGACCTTGCTATTGTGGGTGACGGTTACTTCAAACTTAAGACAACTGACGGCGCAGATATTTACACACGGAACGGCGGGTTCATGCTAAATGAACAAAACCAGATCGTGAACTCTTCCGGACAGGCTGTACAGGTTTTACCTGTAGATTCTATCAACAATGCCAATTTCGAAGTGGCTACAACCGGCCTGACCGTACCAAGGGCTACGGTTGCTGAATTTATCGCTACCACTGAAATCAACTTAGGCTTAAATCTGCCTTCAACTGTTGAGCCGATTACGGTTGACTTTAATCCGGCCAAGCCTGATACCTATCATAAGACCACGTCATTTACGACTTATGGTGCGAACGGAAAAGCACAGCTTGCAACTATCTACTATGTTAAAACTGCCAACCCAACAACTGAATCTCCATACAGCAAGTGGCAGACCTATGTAACTATCGATGGGGAGCTTGTTGAAGCTGCGCTGACACAGGCCGAGGCTCCTGGAGAAGATAAGATGTATATAAACAAGTTCGGCGAGATTAAGACGAAGAGCGAGCTTGATAAATTGGCCGCATCATCTGGTGATGGCTCTAAATACATAATTACGGCCGGTACAACCTATCGTAAATATTCCCTTGATAAATTACAAGCAATGACACCGTCATTGCCAGCCTCAGCTGAAATCACAATTGGCAGTTCAGCACCTAAGGATGGACTAAATCTAACAAATGGCTCAGAAGGAGTAGATTTTACTTCTTATACTGCAGCGCAGTTGGACAAGATGTTTACAGTTGAGATAGACGGTTCTATCGCGCGAGACATTAGTCTTACTCGCTTGATGTCAAGGAGCATTCTTGCGGACAAGGTTTTGTCTGGTAAGGAAATTGCTACAGAGCTGACAAATGAAATTAATCGTATGTTTGGCGATGATAAATCATTTGACTTACAGGGAGCTGAGGGAGTTGCGACTGACCCTGGCAGATTAGTACTAAAAAGAACGACAGATTTGGGTGTAACAACAAATATTGAGCTAGATGTTAGAGCAATAATAGATGCGATGGACGTTGTGGCGGGCACTCCTAGTTTAAAAATATCTGGGGCAGATGGTACAGCAAACACCGTGGCAGATGGGTGGCAGGTAGCTTATGCCATCACGGAATATCTCAAGCAGCCGGCTCAGACGGCAGCATGGGGCGACATCACAGTAGAATACGATTATGCCAACCAGGGTTTCGTATTTCATCAAGCTAAAGGGGTCCCAGACACGTTAAGAGTTGCTAGTCTGGGTGCTGCATCCAACAAGTTATTTAATGCCGCTCAAGGCGTCAATAACAATTTAGTTGATGTAGCCAACGGAGGTACTCCTTTGACTGCTCTTACACTAGATGGTTCCAAGCAGCTGCTTGGTGGCGTTCTTGGTAATGGACCGGCTCTGGCATTAGCCAGCCGCAGGTCAGGTATCGTTGTAGAGTACGGCGGGGGTGTTTTCACTTTCAAAAGCGGAACAACCGGTGACGCGTCTAGTATTAAAATAAGGGCTAAAGAGGCAGCCGCAGATCCATTAGCAGCGCGCTATCCGGCTGGTTCGGCAGGCAAATTAGCCTCTGATCTATTTGGATTCAAAATTGATGGCGCAACTATTAATGACAACTGGTATGAAACCAAGGCAGCACTTTCACTTGTCGAAAATATTCCTACTGTAAGAGGCCAAGCATCCTCCCCGGCAGTATTGACTGGCGCAGCGATGGGCGTAGATACCTCCCAAGCTTTCAACGTTACAGCAGCCAATAGAACAATCACGGCAGTAATCGATGGTATTACACAAAATGTAAAACTAGATCTCGGTCAGTACAACATTGATACGTTTGTTCAGCATGTCCAAGACAAACTTAATCTTATGGCCGACCAGAACGGCAAGACAGTGAATAATGTCACTGTTGGATTTAATGTTCAGAAAAATGCACTTGTTGTCACCGGTGCTACGAAAGACTCCCGTTCCTTTATCCAGCTCATTGGTAGTCAGGATTGGGGTCTTGATGATGTACCCGTAGCATTTGGTAAGACATCTACCTACGCAAAAATTGACTCTGATAAGTTGGCAGGTAGTAATCTTTTCGTCCGCCAGGACGCAGCAACAGGCCGCTGGGAGGAAAGTGTAGACCCGGCCGATTTTGATGCCAATGACTTACCATACTGGACACCGATATTCCTTGACAGGGGCGAGATCACCTTCGATACGGCCGGCGCATTGGTTTCACCACTAACCGCATATGAATTAGAAAGTGAAATCGCATCAGGCACTACCATTAATATTTCCTACAAAGGTAGTACCCAGTACAACGCAGCTTTTGCTGCTGTCTCTCAGTCCCAGAACGGTCGTCCTGAGGGTGACCTGAACGGTATATCTATCTCAGAAGATGGCCTGATTTCGGCTAGCTTCTCAAATGGAACAACAAAATCACTTGGAAAAATTGTTATCGCTAACTTCGCGAATTCCTCAGGCCTAAGGCAGATTGGCGATTCTTCATGGACCGTAACTGCTGCGTCAGGTGACGCAAGACTTGGCGAGGCTGGCGCGGCCGGTTACGGCACCATAAGGGGCGGTGCTAGAGAGCGGTCAAACGTTGATTTAACGAATGAGCTAGTCAATCTCATATCAGCGCAACGTAGTTTCCAGGCAAATGCTAAAGCAATTGAAACCAACAGCTCTATGACGAGCACTATTATCAACATCAGGAGCTAATAATCACTTAATAGTTGAAACACTATGGATAGATTAATCTTTACATCACTAAGTCAAGCTACTTCTGGTTCAGTTCAAAGAATTCAGATTACAAACGACTTGGCAAATGTGTCGACCGTAGGCTTCAAAAGAGCACTAATGTCTAGATCTATTCCTGCCAAGTTAGAGGGTCCAGGCTTTGGTACTAGGTATCAACCTATAGTAGCAACACAGAATGACATCATTAATCTATCTGAAGGCAATCATATTCAGACTGATAACCCGTTGGATGTTGCATTCAACGGCCAAACTGTTCTAGGCGTTTTTAGTGATGATGGCAGCTTAGCCTTTACTAGACGTGGTGATTTGAGCGTTTCTCAGGATGGATTTATTGAGACTTCGAATGGTTACCTTGTTTCAGATGAAAATGGCGCGCCAATAACCGTGCCTGCTGGAGGGACTGTAAACATCACGGCAGATGGGACAGTTTTTTTTAATACAACAGTGGCCGCTGCAGGTGTTGTTGCCCCTCAACCTATAGGCCAATTATTGATGCGAGACGCCTCTGGTACCTTGCTGCAAAGAAGGACTGATGGGCTATTTGAGGAGGTTGGTTCTAATGGCCAAGGTGGTGACTTTGCTACCGGGCCGGAGGCGCCATCCCTATCTTCTGGGGTCCTAGAAGGTAGTAATGTCCAGCCTGTAGAGGTGCTCGTAGAACTCATGGATTATTACCGGTCATTTGAAACACAAATAAAAGTGATTAAAAGTGTTGAAGAAATTGACCAAGATGCAAACCGACTCATGCGGGTCAGCTAAATATTAAAAAGTTATTAGAAACGAGGTATTAAGATGGACGGATCAATGTGGGTTGCTAAAACAGGTCTCTCGGCACAATCGACGAGGATGACCGTTATTGCAAACAACCTGGCAAACGTTAACACCGTTGGTTTTAAAAAGGACCGTGCAAATTTCGAGGATCTCTTGTACCAACGTATTGTTCAGGCAGGATCTCAAGCAGATGTGGTCGCAGAAAACCCCACAGGGTTGATGTTAGGCACAGGTACCCGCGTTGTCGCGACTGAAAAAATACATCGTCAAGGCAACATGATTTCCACAGAAAACTCACTAGATATTGCAATTGCCGGAGATGGCTTCTTTGCAATACAGCAGGCAGATGGCACGATCGCCTACACCCGTGATGGATCATTTAAGTTGGATAACGCAGGTGCACTGGTGACAGCCTCTGGTGAGACTACTATTCCTCAGATAAATATTCCTCAGGACGCTATCAGCATTAACGTTGGTCGTGACGGAACTATCACTGTTGAATTGGCTCAGGGTGGTGGGGCAGTTCAGGTAGGGCAGCTTCAGCTTTCTAGATTTGTTAACAATGCCGGTTTGATGCCCCAGGGCCGTAATTTGTATGCAGAGACGAATGCCAGTGGACAGCCTATCGTAGGCATACCTGGCGCACAGGGTGCTGGAATGCTTATGCAGGGTACTCTTGAGGCCTCTAATGTAAATGTCGTAGAAGAAATGGTTAATATGATCGAAACTCAGCGTGCTTATGAAATTAACTCAAAAGCGATATCAGCAGCTGATGGCATGCTTCGATTCTTAAACAATAATCTATAAAAGTATCTAGGTAAATAATGAAAAGGTCGCCTTACGTATTTATTGGACTTAGCCTTCTTCTAGTTGGATGCGCTTCCATTAATCCGGATACTGAGCAAGATGAGGTATTTGAGATTTTGGATCCCTTGCCACTGGCAGGCCCGCCTATTCCAACAGGTTCTATCTTTGATAACGGGTCTAACCTTTACCCGGCTGGCAGGGCGTACTCAACGGGATCCTACCGGGTCGGGGATATCATTACCGTGGTATTAGATGAATCTGCTCAAGCATCTAGAGAAACTGGACTAACAACAGAGAGGGTGTCTAATGGCGTGCTGACTCCCGATATTTTTCCCGCTGGCACCACAGCCGATGATCTGGCTAATTTAGATAACTTAGGATCGACTATAGGATCCGTAGGTAACGGCACCGCTGGTCAGTCTGCATCACTTAACGGCAGTATTTCAGCGATAGTCCAACAGGTACTAAGTAACGGCAACCTGGTTATAGTGGGCGAGAAAGAAATCGAGCTGAATGAAGGTAGCGAATATATCAAAGTAAGGGGTATCGTGCGCCCGGAAGATATCCAGCCAAATAATACTGTGTTATCGCGAAGACTTGCGAGCGCACAGTTCTCATACAGCGGTGTGGGTGCGCTTGCAAATTCAACGAAGACCCCTGTTGGTACACGTCTATTATATTCACTTTGGCCGTTCTGATAGCAATATGATGCGTAACATGTATAAAAACTTTTTGAAGCTGAACATTTTCTTTATGTTTATCGCTGTCTCTAGCTTTTGTTCTGCTGACCGAATCAAGGATATTGCTGATGTGGCCGGTGTTAGAAGCAACCAGCTGATAGGATTTGGCTTGGTGGGTGGACTATCAGGTACAGGTGATGGCCGAGACTTGCGAGTTACAGGACAAAGCCTAACATCATTGTTATCAGGCCTTGGGATAAGTGTAGACGGCCCAGTATCGGAATTTGACTTAGGTGACAACATTGTCAGGTTGGCGCAACAAAATGCTCAGCAACCACTACAGACCGATAACTTGGCTGCAGTATTAGTAACAGCAGAAGTACCCGCTTTTGCTAAACCTGGGCAGAGACTAGATGTGAATGTATCTACTGTGGGAAGTGCAGAAAGTTTGCGCGGAGGTAATCTAATTCTGACAGAGTTGCGTGGTATAGATGGCGAAATTTACGCCCTCGCCCAGGGACCTCTTACCGTCACAGGCATATCTGTAGATGCGGCCGGTAATAGTGTCGAGATAGGCGTTCCGACCTCCGGAAGAATTCCAAATGGAGCAATTCTTGAGAGGCTAATACCATCATCTTTTGAAACCGCTGACAATATTATCTTAAACGTTAGGGACGCGGACTTTAGCACAGCTAATGCCATAGCCAACGGGATTAACAATCTATACGGTGCTGGAACTGCAAACGCAATTGATGCCGTCTCTGTTGTTGTTCGTAGCCCCCAAGACATGAGCCAGAAGGTCTCATTTTTAAGTAGTATAGAGAATTTGGATGTAGATCCTGGTGATCCTATGGCCAGGGTTGTAGTCAACTCTAGGACAGGCACCGCAGTAATTAATCGATCAGTCAGGGTAGGTGCGGCCGCCGTATCACATGGCACACTCATGGTTCGTATAACCGCCATAAATGATGTAGTTCAGCCAAATCCTTTAGGTCAAGGACAGGCTGTACCAGTTCAAAATGCAGACATTCAGGTTGAGGAAGAGACAAGTAATATGTTTGTTTTTGAGCCAGGTATTGAGCTACAAGAAATTGTAGATGCAATTAATCAGGTTGGAGCGTCGCCGTCCGCGTTAATCGCCATACTTGAAGCACTCAAGAGAGCCGGAAGCCTGAAAGCTGAATTAGTGGTGATCTAAATGGCAACTATCAATAATTATGTATCGAGCACGTTAGATTTTTCAGGCATTAGAAGTTTGAAATCTGGCATGAGCTCACAAAATGATTCAAAAAATGAAATAAATAAAAAAGTTGCTATGGAATTTGAGGCCATGTTCCTGAGGCAACTAACAGACTCAATGCAAGCAGCACTTGAGCCTTTCAAGAGTGACTTGATTAATAACGACTCTATGAATTTATTTGAAGATCTTTTTTATGATGAGGTTGCACACTACATTCCTCAGACCCAGGGCTTGGGTATATATCAATGGCTCAATAATTTGGATCAGCGCAATAAACTAATTGGAAGCTAAAAAAGTACTCAAATAATGGGTGATCTTCTAAATATCGGTGCAAGTGCTGCTGAACTTTATAGACAAGCACTTGCAACTGTCAGTAATAATATAGCTAACTTGAATTCGGATGGTTATTCAAGGCAAGAGATCTCGTCCAGAGAAAATAATCCAGTATTACAGGGCGTTAGTTATCTTGGTACTGGTGCAAATTCTAATGGTGTAACACGAGCATTTGATGAATTTGCAACGTCTAATATTCGCGTTGCAAATAGTAAAATGAATGAGCAGGCGCCTATCATGCAGTATACAGATAGGCTCATTGATCTTTTGGGCACAGAGAAGGGAAGTCTCGTTGCGGGTATAAATGAATTTTTTTCTGCAGTTACACAGTTAAGCACTAATCCAACTGAGGAAGCGTTCCGTCAGGAATTTATTGGAGCCATAGAGTTTCTTGCAGAAAGAAGCAAAGCCATAGGTTCAGAATTAGAGCAAGTAAATATAGAGATAGAAGAGACATTAAACACTCAATTAGACGAATTTAATAAGCTTTCTGAGAGCTTATCCCTTGTAAATAGAGAGCTCGCCAAGACATCGCTATCAAAGAGGCCGCCACCTGCACTCTTAGATCAGAGAGACTTCCTTCTTCTTGAAATGTCCAAATATGTAAGTATGAATGTCACTATAGACGGAAGCGAACGGGCTCTTGTCAAGCTAGCGGGAAGCAGTAGTAACCTAACATTTGTTAACGCCCTCCGTTCTTATAACCTAAATCCTAGGTTATCTATTGTTTCGGGCGGACCAATCGCCGTGATATTCGACGCATATGGGAAAAACTTAAACGTTGGAGAGGTGAGAGGTGGTACCGTAGGCGGCCTGCTGAAATTCAGAGATGACATATTCGAAAAATTGCGGGATGACCTGGACATTTTAGTCACTAAAATGGCTAATTCCATCAATAATATTCATAAAAACGGACTAAATAACAATGGTGATGTAGGTAATTTAGTTTTTGATTTGTCTCCTAAGTATGTGGCACTGAACTCTACTGATGGCACAGATTCTACCGGCATTAAGGTAACCGCCCCAGCAGGCACACCCGACATTAATATTAAGGCAAAATGGGACGGAGTTAAGAATGAGTGGACGGTGATTGATTTAGTTAATGAGTCGCGCTCTATAATTCAGCCAAACTCAAAAGCTGATAGGGGCTTTTCTTACAATGGTGTAAGCATTAATGTCTTAAAGACACTTGAAAATGCTGAAGAATACATAATAAAACCTTCGCTTAGGGATATTGATAATATAAAAGTTCTTATTAATAAGACAGATCAGATCGCAACTGCCGATAGGTTACAAATAGAGAGTGCAATTACAAATTCAAAACAAGTTGATCCTACGATTCTATTTTCACAAAGGACAACTCCGTTAAGTGGATATGTACAATTTAACACAGCGAATAATCTAGGCGTTGCACAGACAATTACGACCAAAACGAATACGGTTGAGCCATCGTTATTTATCCCTAGAGATGCGAATGGCTTTACTGTAAGTATACAGCCACCGGTAGATAAAGATTACCAGTTACAACTTTTTACATCAGAGTTTAACCATATTATTGGCACAAGCGCGCTTGATCCTGCATTCAAAGCTGGACTGTCAAACTCAAAATCAATAGAGGAAGGCACAACCTACATCAATAATTACCTTAATCTTCAGGGCGCTGCTGGCTATAAGGATTCAGCAATCAAGCTTGGTAATTTTGCCAGTAATAAAATGCTGTCCTCAGGGTTGCCTAGGCAGACCAATTCAACGGGTGGCCCGCTAACGCTCATTCAGGGCACTTCCTTAAAATTAAACGGTCAAAACTTACCAGCACTCACAATAGCAAATGGAGCAACTCTATCAGCAAAGGATATTGCAAATTGGATAAATGCTGAAACTGGCAATACAGGCGTAACCGCCAAAGCTATTAATGAATATTCATATTCATACAGTGATTTTGACATAACAAGGCAGCTTTCAATAAATGGTGTTCAGATTGTCAACGGTTTAACTGGCGTTCCTGCTACACTTGATGCCTTAGCAAACCTAATTAATGCACAGACTGTAAACACAAACGTCCAAGCAACGCTTGACCGCAGATCAGATAAAATTGTTATCTCTAATATAGAAGCAAACAGAGGCGATAACATCTCGTTCAGTAGTCCTGTTGGCGGCGACGCTACAAACTTCTTGGGTGAGGGCAATGGAACTTTCGTCGGTAAAGTTGAATACTCAGGAACCAACATAAATTTTGAATTTCAAAATTATGGCGCTGGACAGGGGACAGCAAAAGATATGAGTAGGCTTGGCCTTGCCACAACAATTGTGTCAAATTCGCCTATGGATGATGATTTTCTCGTCTATGCTACAGGTTCGATTACAGATTTAAGTATTCGTTATGATACTAATAAATTAGTTAAGAAGCCTGAAATCAGTATCGAACAACCCTTCACTTTAACCTTCTTATCTCCAACTGTTGTTCAGATCATAGATACAACAACCAATACTATTCTGGCTAAGAAAAATTATGCATGGCCAAATGGCGTTTTGGTGAACGATGTAAAAGTTACCTTTTCTGAAGCGCCCACAACTGGTGACGTATTTACCATAAAACCAAACACTGGAGCTATGGGCGATAACGGTACAATGAATCGACTCATTAAGGTAAGAGACATTGGAGTTGATGGAAGCCTAATTCCGACTCAGAAATATCTATCTTTAATTTCTGATATCGGTAATAAGCATGAGTTGGCTACTATTTCGTCCGAAGCATTATCAGCAGTAAAAGACGACGCCGTCGCACTCTTAGACGCTACAGCTGGGGTAACCTTAGACAGTGAAGCTGCTGACCTAATTAAATATCAGCAATCCTTTCAGGCGGCAGCACAAGTAATAAAGGTCGCAAGGGATATGTTTGATACCTTGATTGCTGCATCTAGGTAGGTATAAAAAAATTGAAAATATCAACTGCACAATATTATAAAAACTTAAATGAACTGATGACTAATCAGCAAGCCAAAATTGCTGAACTTCAGGCGCAACTAGCTACAGGTAAAAAAAACGTTACGCCAAGCACGGATGTTAAATCTACAACAAGTTCGATAAAGCTCTCGACTGTAATCTCTTCGCAAGAGGATTACATTGATACATTGCGTAATATCAATGCAAATTATATCGAAGAAGAGTCTGCGATGAGCTCGATGTCAAACATGATTCGTAGAATCCAGGAACTATGTATTGCGGGCTCAAACGGAACATATAGCCAAGATGATTTGAATATGTTTGCAAACGAAATTGCGGGATATTTGGACGATATTAGGGGGCTAGCTAATACAAAAGATTCAAATGGGCATTATATTTTTTCAGGAACAAAAACAACGACATTACCTTTTGTCAAGCAAAATGACGGATCGACAATATATCAAGGCAATCAGTCTGAAATAAAAACAACTGTAGAGGGCGGATACGCATTACCTCTCAATATCAGTGGCAGCAAACTCGCGGGCTCTCTTGAACGAAAAAACGATGCGGGAATAGTCGTTACCAAGGTTGACATGTTCAAGGTCATGGAAGATGCTCTTAATGCCATTCGGTCAAATAACTTATCGGAAATACAAAGAGGTTCAGTTGAACTAGATTTAGTCATTCAAAATTTGGGTTCCAATTTAGTAGAAAATGGCTTGAGGCAAAAGATAGTTTCGGAAAGGGAAACTATAGCCCAGGACAAAATACTGGTGTACCGGAATTTGCTCTCAAAGTCACAAGATATAGATTACGCTACGGCTATTACGCAGCTTTCTTCAGACATGCTGGCGCTCGAAGCTGCTCAGAGTACATTCTCGAAGGTAGCCCAATTAAGCTTGTTTGATTTTATTAAATAATGGTTTGTAGAAATGGCTGAAGTATCATCAACAAACTCAATTGGTACCAAGATAACTCAGGCCTTAAAGACTGGCTCTGGGGTTGATATCGTTGAGCTTGCTACAACTCTCGCAGAGGCTGAGACTCAGCCGCGGATAGATAGTATCAGTACTAAGCAGGAATCCGCCACGCTTAACATTTCTGGCTTTGGTGCACTAAAATCAGCACTTACAAATCTTAAATCATCATTTGGAGCCTTAACTGAGAAAGATCAACTTCTTTCAAAATCTATTTCAAGCCAGGATGATAATAGGGTTAGCGCAAAAATCACCAGTCAGGTTTCTGCATCGGCTGGGACAACAACCTTAGTAGTGAACGATTTAGCAGATAATCAGGTCGTGTATCTTGATAACGACTCGAGTAATGCAACTAATGAGAAATATACATCGCTTTCGCAAAGTCTTAGTGGTTCAGACTTCACTATCACAATCAATTCGCCTTCAGGTGGCAGCGCTAACGTAATTACAGTAACAACACATACTCCCCAAGGCATAATCGATGCTATAAATGCAGCAAATATAAATGGAATTAAAGCAAGGCCACTTAATTTTAGTTCTTCTGGAACATCTTTCAATATCGTAGTGGAAGGAAAGACTGGAGCCTCAAATAGTTTTGATATAACAAGCAGCTTGGCAAATTTTGGACAAATTACAACACAAACAGCTGCGGATCTTGATCTTACGGTGAATGGTATACAGGTATATCGGCCAAATAACTCTCCTTCAAACCTAATTCCCGGAGTAGATTTAGACGTTAAAAATACAGGTACAACTAGTATTGTCGTTTCAGAAGACACGGCAGGATTACGAAATTCTCTTAATAACCTTATTTTAGATTACAACACCCTAGTAGATGCAGCAGAGTATCTAACTGGAGATAAGAACGATGAAGATGAGTTGGCTGGTTCACTTTCAAATGAAAAGAATGCAGTTAATACAATATTAAGCAGCGTTAGGGGGTTATTAGATAAAGTATCCTCAACACCCTCAAATGGTTTCGATACATTAAGAGATCTAGGCTTATACTCAGAGCTTGGCGGAAAAATAAAAATAAACGAAACCATCTATGCCGCTGCAATTAAAGATAACTTTGCAGATATACGGACTATGCTGACAGCAGATACTAACGGGCAGCTGCCGACAAGTGCTTTGGCAAAAGGTCTGGCGCTCGATTCACAAAATGTTATCGATGCATTTATAAATAATACTGGAACTATAAAATATAAGATTGACTCTGCAGAAGATAATGTATCTAAATATGAAGAAGATCTCTTAGATCTTCAGGAGAGACTCGAAAAAATTAAGAGTAGGTACCTTGCCCAATTTGCTGCTATGGAAACCATTGTCCAAAGAAGCAAAAATACAAGTGAGTATCTATCTGGTCAAATAAAAGCCATGCAGAGTATGTATAGTAACGACTAATATGAACCATTAACTAATGCAAATATATTATGACAGATACTAATAATTGTTTGGTTTGTAAATATATTAGATGGTACCTATTGATAGGTTTGCCTATCCTCTTTTTTATATGGACTAGGCCTAATCTGCCCATATTAGAAGGGATAAGTTTGGTAAATATACTTGCATTTTTGATAGTGACAGGACTCATGGTCACAGTTATTTGGAAGTATATAAATGAGCACAAAAGATAACGTTAATTGTCGAAATTGTGAGCATTTTTATACCACGTGGAATAAAAACTTTCCTTATGGTTGCAGGTCTATGGAATTTGTAAGCAAATCACTACCGTGTACTGAAGTCTATAAATTAGAAGGCAAGATATGTTTGGCCTTTGCAGAGAAACCAATAAAGACTGTTATAGCCTGTGATTTGTTATTTGGTCAGAAAGACGATGAAGAGGAGATTAATATAATAGTCTAGCTGATGGATCTTTTTCGATGACTAGCAAGAACGGGTGTTCGCTTTCTTTAGGGTCTAGGCATGAAAGGGTGCCCTTGAAGCTGTAGTAAGAGCACGCCAATTTAGTCCTGAGACTGTTCTCAGATGAGGTCCATAAGGTTTCTGTAACCATAGTTGGGAAAATATTAAGATTAATTGCCGGATTTATGCATCGAGATTCAGAGATTTCTTCAATCTCATCTCTGGTTGGCATTCTGACAGTATTCCCCGATTTCTCGGATAAATCTTTAGTATATTCAAGGGCTTCCGAAAATGAGAGGTATATTGGTTCACCGACACAATCTTGGTCTCGAGTAAATCGCTGGCCGGCTGGGCAACGAAACCAAGATATAGTTGATTTCGGTAAGCTGGCGAGACCATTATTATTGAGCGTGAAGACTGATCTGGCGTTTGGGTTATCTGTGAAGAAACGACTGCATTCTGGAGGCGTTTTAAAGCCACAAGACGTCAGGAGGATGGCGTTTATTAGTAAAAATATGAGCGTGCTTACTTTTACTGGCACAATGAAATAACAGAATGTTTGCTTGAAGAGATATTTAAGTAAAGTATATATCAATTTCGGAGTAAGAAAATGGACATTGCAACTATCTTAGGGCTTTTAGGGGCATTTGGACTAATTGTTTGGTCAATGCTGAGCGGCGGATCGGCTGATGCATATATAAATGCGCCAAGTATCGCTATTGTTCTCGGCGGCTCAATAATGGTTGTTCTATTGCGCTCCTCTTTAGATGAGTTCTTAAACGCCATCAAGGTTGCGAGTAAAGCTTTTGGCAAACCCCTTGAGAAGCCAGATCAGTTGATATCTCAACTAGTCGAATTTGCGTCAATTGCAAGGAAAGATGGCATGATCGCTCTGGAAGGCCAGCAAATTGATAATAAGTTCATGGAAAAGGGGATTGGTATGCTGGTAGACGGTACTGAGGAGGAGCTGATTATTAAAGGGCTCAATAGGGATATCGAGATCATGAAGTTGAGGCACAAGCAGGGTGCGGCCATCTTTTCATCTTGGGGAGAGGTAGCACCCGCTATGGGAATGATCGGGACGCTGGTAGGTTTGGTGCAGATGCTAGGTAATATGAGCGACCCGAAATCAATCGGCCCTGCTATGGCAGTGGCATTGTTAACTACGCTCTATGGCGCCATGATCGCAAACTGTTTTTGTAACCCTATCGCAGATAAGCTTAAAAATCAGTCAGAGTCAGAAAGTGCTAATTGCGAGCTTATCCTAGAAGCCGTGTTATTTATTCAGAGAGGCGGCAACCCAAGAATATTAACGGACCTACTAATAGCATTTGTCGCACCAAAGAAGCGTGCGCAGCTGGTAAATGCATAAGAAGGTGAATTGCTGTCATGGCAGAAGACGTCGAGGAAAACACAGGACCGGAAGAAGCACAGGAGCCGGTTGAAGCGCTTGATCAGAATGACGAGGCCGGTAACGAGGTTGATAGTTCTGATTTAGAGGCTGCTGCCCAAAATGCTCAAGAGGCATCTGTTGGTGGTGGAGGCTCACAAAACGGCAAAGATAGGTGTCCCGAATGCAAGACGGGCGCACCTGGCTGGATGGCTACATTTGCGGATATGGCCACGCTGCTTATGGCTTTCTTCGTACTTATCCTGTCATTTTCTGATACAGAACTGCCCCGATTTGAATACATTAATGGCGCTATACAATTTGCATTTGGAGTGAATAAGGTTGTGCCTAAAGTATCAATTCCCGCCGCAAGAAGCGTGTTGAAAGAAAACTTCACACCAAACGAGGCGGCGTCCACAGTTGTATATAATCCGAGACAAAGGCAGCTCGATCCCACTGCAGATAATTTACTAAGGCGCACTGAAAGCAACCGCGAAAAGTTTATTGAGGAATTAGACAGGGCTAAGATTGCGTTGAGCGATCTTATAGCGACTGGGCTGGTATCTGTAACAACTGATGGTCAACAAATCATCGTCAACGTGCAGAATGACATTAGCGGTGATGTCTCCGGTGTGGGTGAGAATACCATGGGAGTGGTAAGCCAATTATTGATAGATACCTCAGAAATCGTTGCGGAATTACAAGAAGTTACAAATCAAGAGATCAGCGTCCTGCTGACTAACACAGAAGTACAAGAGACAAATGACGAGCAGGATGTTGCCTTGTACATGGGGCAGACACCGGAAGAGGCCGCCAATACTCGATACGAATTTATTAAAGCTGACCTGGGTTCTCAGATTAATAATGGTCTATTAGAAGTTGAAAAAGACGGAAGCGATGTGGTGATCCGGATCGCTAATCAGGGCTCATTTACATCTGGCAGTGCCCGGCTGGACCCAAACTTTTTATCCACATTAAGTAGTATAGGCGCGACACTGTCTAATTTGGATGGCGCGATACGAGTTGAGGGTCACACCGACAACGTTCCGATACTATTCAGTGAAAATTTTACCTCTAATTGGGATTTATCTGCCGCACGTTCGGCATCAGTGGCATCATACTTAACTGATAACAGTAACATTAGTACTTCTCGTGTAGAGGTTGTTGGTTATGGAGACTCGGTACCACTTGCCTCTAACGATACGGCAGATGGTAGAGCCCGAAACAGGCGAATAGAAATTAAAGTATCAGACAGCTAATTCAGAAGATGCCGGGAGCCATATTTTGGCTGAAGAAACAAACGACGAAAACGAGATAAACGAAGCTGATCCTGCGTCTCAAGAAGAGATACAGGAGCAGGATGTAGTTGAGGAAGATTCTGCAGAGACTGGAGCGGAAAGATCTGCCTCGCCAGAAGTAGAGGCTGAAGAGGAAGAGGATAAAGAACCTGCAGATTGCCCGGATTGTAAGAAGGGCGCGCCTGGCTGGATGGCGACGTTTGCAGACATGGCCACACTACTGATGGCCTTTTTTGTGCTTATCTTGTCCTTTGCACATGTGAATGTACCAAAATACAAAGAGGTCAGTGGTTCCATGCGCGCTCGTTTTGGCGTACAGGTAACAGTTCCAATTGTCGAAGCCCCAACCGCTGACAATATAGTTGCGAAGCAGTACAGGCAGGCGGTTACCGACCCTACGGCTGCCAATGTTGTTGAAGAGCAGCTTGTGCGTGAGGAGCAGAACGAAGATGAGCTGGATCGTGATCTTGGTCAAGGTGAGTCAGCAACCAACTTCAACGAAGAAGATATACTAGAAGAATTTAAAGATGAAATTGCCGAAGGCAAGGCCACGATAGTAGTTGAGGATGGCCGCATTCTTGTAAATGCGGTTAACAATGAGCAGGATCCCGAGAACCCAGGAAAATTAAGTCAAGATACCATCCTGTTATTAGCTAAGGTTGCCGAAGTCCAGAGAGATGAGGACCTATTTATCCAGGTTTCTGGCGACCAATTTATATCCTCTGCAAACACTCAGGTTGATAATTCTATTCCGGGATTAGCGTCTGATAGAAATCAGGACCAGCTTGAGCTGATCAGAGCCAATCTGTCAGAGGAGATAAGCAATGGACTTGCCGAAGTATTCAGGGGCGATAAGGGTGAGGTCATCATACGGCTCACAGAGAGGGGCAGCTTTCAGAGTGGCTCGGCAAATCTCCAGGACGATTTTGAAACTCTACTAGACAGGGTCGGGTTCTCGATAAGGGGTGCCTCTGGCCAAGTTCAGATTCAGGGGCATACTGATAATGTTGGTATGTCGTTTGGAAATAGATATAGGGATAACTGGGATCTTTCTTCGGCGCGAGCTGCCAGTGTTGCAGACTATATTCTGGACCGTGGCTTCATCAACTCGGGAAATGTAGTTATCAAGGGTTTGGCAGACACCAAGCCTATTGCCTCTAATGATACAGCTATCGGTCGTTCTCAGAATCGCCGAATAGAAATAGCGCTGATGCCTAACTAGGCGCTGCCACTATTCCATACAGACATCAAAACCTTCCTCCAGACATAATTTGGCTAGAGCGTCTGCCTGGTCTATTTGCTGCTGGCTCAGCGGAATGCTGGCAATTGATGTTATGTTTACGGCGTCTTCTACGCCATTTTCCAGGGCAATCTTTCCCCAAAGGTATCCGTTATAGGAATCTGACTCGCCTCCCTCGCCAGCCTGGAGCATAAATGCATACATGAGCTGGGCTGAAGGATAATTTCTTCTGGCTGACCTGAGGAGGTATTCTCGGGCGAGTGCATAATCTAAGGCAACGCCCTTGCCCTGTTCGTAGGCCATTCCCAACATGTACTCAGATTCGGGAAACTCCTGTTCGGCCGCCATTCGAAACCATCGCACGGATTCTATGAGATTCTCCGCCACACCATAACCGTGGTAGTAGAGGAGGCCCATATTATGTTGAGCTTCAGGTAGCCCGCCATCTGCTGCCTGCCTGTACCAGTTCATCGCGAGCAAATAATTCTGGGGGACCCCTAAACCTTCCTCGTACATGTGGCCAACATTATTCTGTGCCTCGGGACTTCCTTCCTCGGCAGCCCGCATCCACGCTCGTATTGCTGTAGCGTATTGGCCGCGATCGTAAGCCGCAAGGCCGGCCTCGAGTCGATCTACCTGGGAATAGGAGTAGCTGGCTACACCAGTTAGTAGGAGGAAGGCACATGCTATGAAGAAACGCATCTATGAACGCTCTATGTCTTTTGTCTGCTTTTGTATGGCAATGACCTGATCAAATAGCGAGCCCTCGGTAATGACTTTGCG
>JAURFX010000007.1 GCA_030834065.1 Gammaproteobacteria bacterium | reverse complement strand
TTAGTGACAATATTTATATGGATTGCATCCAAAAAATTAAAGATAGCGACTTTACTTATGAAAAAGATGGGGCTCTATGGTTTAGCTCTATGGAGTTTGGCGATGATAAAGATAGAGTTTTAATTCGAGAAAATGGACTGCCGACCTATTTTGCATCTGACCTTGCGTACCATATCGATAAATACGAAAGAGGCTTCGATCAATACATCAATGTGTGGGGCGCTGATCATCATGGCTATCTAAAACGCATAGAAGCTGGACTTGAAGCCTCAAAAAAGAATTCGAAATTACTTAAAGTCATATTTATTCAGTTCGTTTCTCTTTTCAAAAAAGGAGAGAAGGTGCAAATGAGTACACGCTCGGGTAACTATATAACCTTACGTGAGCTTAGAGAAGAGGTTGGCAATGATGCTGCTCGTTTTTTTTATGTTAGTAGATCTAGCGATCAGCATCTTGACTTTGATATGACACTTGCGGTTGAGCATAGCAATGATAATCCAGTATTTTATGTTCAATATGCTCATGCAAGACTTTGCAGTATCTTAAGACAAGCCAATATTAGCTTAGAAAAATTAATGAAAAATTCTGATCTAAGCCTTTTGACAAATGAGCAAGAAATAAATTTAATTAAAGAATTATCAAAATTTCCAGAGCATATCGAAATGTCAAGCAAGACTCTGTCCCCCCAGATAATTACAAGCTATGCTAAAAACATAAGCTCGCTTTTTCATACGAATTATGCAGCAAATAAAGTTATTGTGGATAACGAGGAATTGATGAGAGCAAGATTATCGCTCTGCTATGCAACAAAATTCGTTATAAAAAATGTACTGGACTTAATAGGAGTCTCGGCTCCAGAAAAAATGTAATGGATCAAAAAGAGAGCATTATTCAAATCAAATTAAATTTCTGGCAATCGCTATTTTTTGGAAGTGTTATTGCCATAATTGCTTTGGTGACGTATAACAGTATTCGATTTGTCCAGCCTGAAACCCTCCAACCGAATGAATCTGAAGGCACAGCTGAATTAGGCTTTGATTTCTCTTTCTATGATGCTTTGTCAGTTATAGATGTTGTTGCTGAATCACAATTACCAAAAAGCGTTGATATAGATACAGAAAATTTATTCGCAATCCAAGTAGGCGCCTTTCAACAAAGGGTTGACGCTGAGGCTATGCTACAAAGACTTCAAAGTTTTAACCTCACAGGTCAGATTCAAGTTTCTGAATTAGCTGGAAGAAATATTCATCGAGTAAGAATTGGTCCGTTTACTGAGGAAGAGGCAATACAATACAGAGAAATTCTTAATAGTATTGGTATTTATTCAATTACCATTGATCTATAAAACTATTGAATATTTAGTTTTTTAAGCTTCCGATAAAGGTAAGTTCTCTCAACATCTATCCTTCCTGCCAGTCGGCTTATTACCTCATTAGAATTTTTGAGATGATGCTTAAAGTATACGTATTCAAAGATCTCTTTAGCTTCTCTATAGTTTAGATCAAGAATTTCGTTTCTAAGAGAAAGCAAATCAGACAAAAGTTGATTTTGTGAAAGTCCAGTAACTATCTCATTTGTACTGTTGAAATTTCTTACAACAAAATTTAGCTCTAGGTATTCAAAAGGCCAAGAATAAGACTCTAGTAAAGCTATATGCTTGTTCGTTAAATATGGCTCAATATTAAACTGTGATTTAAATAAATTAATAAAATTTTTTAAGATATCTTCGCGTACCTCAGATAGTTTTGGTATTTCAATAAAATTGAACTTTTGCTTAGAAAAATTTACTCGAAATTGTTCGATACTCAGTGATTTTGTAAAAACAATAACTTTTGACGCTGAGGCAAAGGATCGATCAAAAAAATTTTTAACCTTTTTAAGATTAAATTTAATGTCATAATCTTCCAAATGTATAAGCAAGATATCAGCCCCTTTAAATTCAACACTAAAGGGGTCATCTAAAATTACATTCTTACCGAATTCTTGAAGTTGATTCGTAAGATATTGCTCAAAACTATCCCACTCATAAAAAAGGCTTCCAGATATAAAATAATGATCAGAATCATCAATCAAAGATTTCACTGTTTCTTGAAATCTTATTGCTGAAATTGAATTACCTTGGAGACTAATAGGAATTTTTTTTTCATAGAGTTTGCTGATATTTATAACTGTATCGTTTTTTTCTGAGGTGTAATACTTGATAGTCTCTACCAAGTGATTTAATGAAATAGGTTTCTCTAAGAAGGCTTTAGCTCCGAACTTAGTTGCCTGAATTGCTGTATCAACAGTACCGTGTCCGGACATCATAATAAAGTTAGTCTTTTGCTCCTGACTAATAAACTCTCGGAGCAATGAAATTCCATCAACATCTGGCATCCAAACATCTAAAAGCACAAGCTCATAGATATTTTTATTAAATGCATTCCTCGCTTTCTCTCCATTATTTGCTATATCAACTTGGAAACCCTCATCCTCGAGTATCTCCTTGATTAAGAAACATATATTAGGCTCATCATCAACAACTAATATTTTATTTTTCATTACTTACTCTTAATGGAAATTTGAGTATAACGGTAGCTCCAATTATCTCATTATTAAAAAGCTCAATCGTTCCATTTTGTTCCTCGATAAGCTTTTTTGCAATCGCTAAACCTAGACCAGTACCTTTAGATTTAGTACTGATATAGGGTTTGAATGCATCTCTTTGCATTTCATCAGAAAATCCGGTCCCATTGTCTGAAATTTCAATCTGTAATTTTTTATCCTTAGCAATATATGCATTGATTTCAACTCTTTCTTTGCCTTTGATACCTGAGGCTTCGAAAGCATTTTTGATCACATTTAATAAAATTTGTCTGAATCTTCCTTTATCGGTCTCAATAGAATCTACACTATCAGCAACATATAAAATTAATTGTCCCTTTTCAGTACGATGAAGATGCAAATTAATAATCTCTTCAAGCAACTCTCTAACTTGAACACGCTCAAGCTTTAAACTTGGCCCCCTTGCATACTCACCAAAATCATCGACCATTCTTCTTAAGTTATCAACCTCATTAATAATCGTTGTCGTACTCTTCTCTAAGGTATCATGAGAAATATTCTCATTATTCTTAAGTCTTTTTTGAATCATTTCTGCAGAGAGCTTAATAGGTGTCAAGGGGTTTTTTATTTCGTGTGTAAGTCTACGAGCCACCTCTCCCCATGCTGCTTCATGTTGAGCCTGCACAAGTTCAGTTGCATTATCGATAACAACAATAAACCCACTAATAGATTCATTGCGGAAGGTTGATGCGGCCAAATTAAATACGTAAGTATTAGCTTTTTCTTGGATTTCAATTTGGTCTTTCCATTCATAAAGCTGAAGTTGGAATTTATTTTTTATGAGTTGAAAAACTGATTGTGCAATGTGCGATTGGCATTTAACTTCATCAATGTGTAAACCATTAAAGTGCGATTCTTTTTCTTTCAAAATTTCAAACATCATTTCGTTCGTGATGATCACCTCTCCGTTATCCTTAAATGCGATAACACCACTTGATAAATTAGCAAGTATACTTGCAAGTTTATTTTGTTCATTAATTAAGCTGTGCTGAGTATTTTTTTGAAGATCATCAGTTTGTTTTAAACTTTTACTCATAAGGTTAAATGATTCGATGAGCTGCCCAAATTCATCTTTCCTCTCGTATTTTAGTTCTATATCAAGCTTTCCCTTTGATATTCCATCAGTTCCTAAAAGTAAAGTTTGAATTGGCTGAACAAACCTCCTTGTCAGGACGATTGCACCATAAAGAGCAGTAAAGAATGTAATTATAAGAATGATACTTAAAAAGAGTGTGAAGCTAAATTTAATATTAGGAATTTGAAAAGTTAGCTCACGATACTGGTTTATACTTCTCTGAACTTCGTTAGCAAGAAAACTTAAATCCTCGTTGACCCTAAATCTTCCGAAGAGAACATTCTCTTGTGCAAAGTTTTGATTAGTAACGAGTGGCATGCCTACTAATACCTCATAGGTTCCATTTTCCAGTGACTGAAGCTCAAGGTAGCGATTATTCTGATCAAAGTTAATGTCAATGTTAATAGTTGGAGATAATTCCAGGTTCATTAAATCCTCTGTTGCGATACTCATTATTTGATTATTTGCATTAACTATCATTGCCTCTATAGCATCCGTTTGCAGAATGAAATCATTCAATACACTCAATTGATCAACTGTATTCGCTCTTTGTAAGGCTTCAGCAAGTGTTTCTACTTCACCAAGGTATTGCCTTGCCTCTATATCTATCGCCTCTTGGGTAAGCTCAACAGCCTGCACTAATCCAGAATCAAGACCTAGATTGAGCCAATTATCGATACCACTATTAATATATCGAAGGGAAAAAATAAAAATAATCAATGAGGGTATGACCAAAAGACTACCATATGCTATAAGGATACGTAGACTGATTCTTGATCCAGGAATTTTATTTCTATAATCCCTTATAAAAGCATAAGTATTTCCAGCCAATACTACCGTTAGAACTATAAAAACGACAAAGCTTATGATCGCTATTAATTCTTGGTAAAAAGAAAAGTCACTGCTATTTTGATCAATAGCAGAAAAAATAAATATTAAAACTATCCATAAGAAAATGAATACTAATAAAGCAAAGAGTATTGCCTTAGTTCTTAATTTACCTGCCATTCAAACCAGTCACTTTCAATACTTTCATTCCTTCTTAGAATATTGATGATACGATCAAATCTTGAATCTGAATCAATTAACATTCCTATCCTTAATTCTATAAAATGATTAGTCGACTGATCTATGAGCGAAGCGTCAAGTATAGGTAGCCTTGAAATTCTTCCAAGAAAATTTAATGCAGAATCTAATGTTGCAAAGGTTGAAACTTCATTAGAATTTAAATTTATTATGGTAAACCTTTCTGTAATTTCGTTATAAGATAAATCATATTCTTGTCTGAGCGTTGCGATGCTTTCGTTAAACCAAAACCTTCTGTATCGATTCATCTCAATATCGATATAAAAAGATAAATTTATCCCTGAATAAATTGCATCAATAGCTCGATCTGGAAGATTCAGATTAATATTTGCATCTAATATCAGTACCCCATCATTAAGCTCAGTATTGACTGATTGAATATTAAAGTTTCCTTGTTCCTGTGAGTATGAAACCGAAGAAAAGAGAAATAAGATTATGTATAACAATTTTTGCTTCATGATTTTTTTAATTTAGCATAATAAAGCCCATTCATCCCATTATCACCAGGCAATATTAAGCGCTGACTGATAAGATTGATATTATCAAATTCTTTTAAAATCTTTGTGATTACCTCCTTCGTTTCTTCATCAGAGTAAGTGCAAACAGAATAAACTAACTCTCCATCCTTCTTTAATAAAGGCCAAGCACTTTTAATCAAACTAAGCTGAGTAGCCTGATAAGAATTAAAATCATGCTGTCTTCTATGATGCTTTATTTCTGGATGTCTTCTAATGACCCCTAATGAACTACAAGGGGCATCAATTAAGACTTTATTAAAACTTTTACTTGGAAAAAAATTCTCAATCTTTTGAGCATCCATATTTAAAAATTGTCCATCTACCCCAAGTCTTTCCATATTTTTTAACATGTATTCATAGCGGAGCTCATCCTTTTCTATTGATGTGATTTTAGACTGAGGCGCTAACTCATAAATATATCCAAGCTTACCTCCTGGAGCCGAACAAATATCTAAAATAGTCTCACCGTTTTTTGGATTTAATTCTTGAACAACAATTTGACTTGAAAAATCTTGAACTGAAATTAAGCCTGTTTCATAGCCGGGGAGATCGCTATAGGGCATAGGGGGATCGATAATGACCCCATATGGAATCTCTATTGATTCAATATATGAAATATTTTTGCTACTCAAATTTTTTTTATATTCTTGATTGGTAATTAATCTAGAGTTAATACGAGCCATCATAGGAGCTTGAACATTATTTTCTGTAAGAATATTTTGCCAATTATTAGGAAATTGATTTTTTAAATATTTAACCATCCATTCAGGATGCGCATAATTTGCCTCATCATTCGAATGAAGTTGGAATAGAAACTTATCCTGATCTCTTAAAAATGACCTTAAGCAGCCATTAATAATGGGTTTGGCCTTACTAATACCTAATCCAAATGTTGCGTTATTTGCGTTATTGACAACCGCATATTCTGGTTTATTACTAAAAAGGATCTGAAATAGACCTAATTCAAGAAGAAGAATAAGATTTTTTTGCCAAGAATTTATATTTTTCTTCGCCAAGAGATTAATCAAATAAAGCAACTGATAATGCCATCTAAGCATACCGTATAATAAAAAATTAAATTCAGCGCTTTCTTTTCTATCAGGATTATAGAAGAACTCAGATGCGCTTTTACCTTCTAATATAGAATCAAATGCTCTGATAACACCAATGATTAATTCGCTATTAGCTGAGCTTTTGCTATCCAAAACGTGAAATGTTTTTACCTGAATTAAATAAATCTTTGTGGGTAATGACCTTTCCTCCATCAAGCTGCACCTTGACTAATTTGAGTGCATTTTTCTTACAGGCAACTACTAAATGTTTTTTTGTGAATTCGATGATCTGACCAGGAAGAAAGTGATGATCCCCCTCAATAACCTCTGCCTCTATGATTCTTATTCTTGAATCTGTATTTATAAAAGAATAAGCCATGGGCCAAGGATTGTAGGCCCTTATCAAATTAAATATAGATAGTGCAGGAGTGTTCCAATCAATAAGACCGTCGGTTTTTTTTATTTTTTGGCAATACGTCGCTTCCTCATGGTTTTGCGGCACACCGCTTAAATCAAATGTTGCATCATTAAATAAATTTTTAAAAAATACTTTAGCCTCTTCCTGCATTAAAAAAGAAAGATCTTCCGTATTTTTAATTCCTTCTGTAGAAAGTTTAGACTGATAAATTATATTCCCCTCATCTAATTTTTTACTGACTCTCATGATTGTAATGCCTGTTTCTTTGTCACCACTCTTAAGCGCACTCTGTATAGGAGAAGCCCCCCTCCATCTTGGCAAAAGGGAGGTATGAATATTAATGGCTCCAAGAGCTGGCCATTCAATTAACCATTCTGGTATTAAGAGGCCATAGGCAACTACAATCATCAAGTCTGGCTTTTGCATACTTAAAATTTCATCATGAACCCTCTCATCAAGGGCTATGGGTGAAATACAATTTATATGCTGACTCAATGCAAAATTTTTAACAGGCGTTGGGGTTAAGGATTTACCCCTTCCAGAGGGTCGGTCAGGTTGTGTTAAGACATTAAGAGTCTTAATGGGATATTGAAGGAGATCCGCTAAGATATTTTTTGAAAAAACGGAGCTTCCAGCAAATAAAATATGCTCAATTCGATTGTTTATATCGCTTTCCTTCCGTGCTGATCTTGAAATTCTTCAGCACCTGGATTTTTAAGTCTTTTCTCCAGTAGCTTTTTAAACTTATTCCTTTTAAGCGTTGAGAGATGATCTACAAAAAGCTTTCCAATCAAATGATCCATCTCATGCTGTATGCAAATGGCTAATAATCCATCAGCTTCTAGCTCATGCTCTGATCCATCCATGCTCTGATAGCTCAGAGTTATCTTCTCGGCACGCTCAACTTTTTCAAAAAAGTTTGGCACCGATAAGCAGCCCTCCTCATAGCTTGTCTTGCCCTCTGACTTAATGGTTTTAGGATTAATAAGGCATATCGGATCATTTTTTTCATCTGAGATGTCAATCACGATGACGCGATAATGATGATCAACCTGAGAGGCTGCAAGACCGATACCCTTAGCCTGGTACATCGTTTCAAACATCAATGCGACAAATTTTTTCAGGTCATCATCAAACGCAGTTACCTCTTCAGCAATCGTTCTAAGCCTAGGATCTGGGTACTCAAGTATAGTAAGCAATGTCATATTAAGATGATGATTTTAAACTAAAAAAATAAATAATGTATTCCTCTCATTCTACTAAAATAAATTTAAAAAATATTTCTATTGGGTTGACTCTGGGGTTTTTTTAATTCATTCTCCCTATCCTAATTACCACATTTGCGCCCATGTCTGAAAAAATTTTAAAAGCAATTTGTCTGATGGTCGATGAAAACGATCTTACTGAAATCGAGCTTACTCGTGAATCTTTAGAACTTAAGCTTGTCAGGCAGGGCTTCTCATCTGAAAGCATTACCTACGTTCTTGATTGGATTGCTAACCTAAATCAAGACATACCAAAATCACCCGCAGCACTAGCCGGTAAAGATTCCTTTCGTACATTTACTGATGAGGAGTTAGATCTTATAGATCCGGAATTTCTCAATTACATTATGAAAATTGAATCCATGAAACTTATAAATCAAGATGAAAGAGAGTTGATTTTAGATAAACTAAAGCTTATTGATAATGAGGATCTTTCTGAAGACTCAATGAGATTTCTTATTGCAATGATTCTATTTGGTACAAAAAATCATAATAATGATTTTTTATTTAGTCATGCGCATGAGCCTGAAATTCTAAAAACATTAAACTAGGACTATGAATAAACTTGTAATAGTAGAATCCCCCGCAAAAGCCAAGACAATTGAAAAATATCTTGGCGGTGACTTTAAGGTTATGGCCTCTTACGGACATATCAGAGACCTAGTGCCAAAAACTGGGGCAGTAATACCTGAAGATGGATTCTCCATGAAGTATGAGATTATCGAGAGGAATGAGAAGCATCTAAATTCGATCATTAAAGCATTGAGTAAGTCTGATGAGCTCATCTTGGCAACTGACCCTGATCGAGAGGGAGAGGCAATCAGCTGGCATCTGGCAGAGGAATTAAAAAATCGTGATCTGCTGAATAATATACCCATAAAGCGAGTCGTTTTTTATGAGATAACTAAAAAAGCTGTCAACCAATCTATGGCAAACCCAAGAGATATCTCAAATGAGCTAGTCGATGCGCAGCAGGCAAGAAGAGCGCTTGACTATTTGGTGGGGTTTAACCTATCTCCCCTTTTGTGGAAAAAAGTTCATAGGGGCTTATCTGCAGGACGTGTGCAAAGTCCAGCCCTAAGGCTTATTGTTGAAAGAGAAAAAGAAATCGAGGCTTTTATCCCTCAAGAATATTGGGATATGGACTCAAAACTTTCAAAAGATAACATCGAATTCAAAGCAAGGTTAGTACGCTTTAATAATGAGAAACTTGAACAATTCAGTTTCGTTAATGAGGGCTCAATTGAGAATGCAAAAACTATCATCTTAGAAAAATCTAAGGAAAGTCTTACCGTCTTTGATGTAAAGAGCGGAACTCGAAGGAGGCAACCAACCGCACCATTTACAACCTCCACACTGCAGCAAGCTGCATCAAGGAAGCTAGGATTCACAACTCGAAGAACCATGTCAGTTGCTCAAAAGCTTTACGAGGGAATCGATGTAGGCAATGGGACCGTGGGGCTGATAACTTATATGAGAACAGATTCTGTTTCATTATCGAATGATGCAATCTCACAAGCTAGAGACATCATTCAAGAAATTTTTGGAGATAACTACCTGCCCCATGCTATTCGTGAGTATGAGAATAAATCTAAAAATGCACAAGAAGCACATGAGGGCATTAGGCCTACCGATCTCTCACTGACACCAGACAAAATAAAAAAATACTTGAGCGAAGAGCAGTACAAGCTTTATGAGCTTGTATGGAATAAAACAGTTGCCTCGCAAATGAAAGAGGCGACCTATGAGACCCTAAGGTTAGAATTAGTCCCTAGCACACTCAATGATGATCAAATTCTGTTCAGGGCGTCTGGATCTGTTCTTATTGATCCTGGATTTATGGCGCTTTATGTTGATGATCAAAGAGATAACCCTGAGGATATGAATCTTCCAAAGCTTAATAAGGGAGATCTTATTAGCATTGAAGACTTAGTGTGTAATCAGCATTTTACTGAACCGCCTCCGCGTTATTCAGAGGCATCACTAGTCAAAACCCTAGAGGAATTTGGAATAGGAAGGCCCTCAACCTATGCATCTATAATTAGTACGCTTCTAAATCGAGAGTATGTTGAACTTGATGGTAGAAGATTTATGCCTACCGATACCGGTCGAGTAGTGAGTGATTTTTTAGGTGAACACTTTACCAAGTATGTTGATTATGACTTCACGGCAACACTCGAAGATGATCTGGATGCAATTTCTCGAGGTGAAAAAATATTAAATAATGTTCTGCAGGAGTTCTGGGGGCCCTTTATACATCTCTTGCAAGAAAAAGAAGAGGGAGTATCTCGAGATGAGGCGCTCCAAAGCAGGCTTTTAGGTGATGATCCTGAGTCAGGTAAGCCAGTCAGTGTCCGACTTGGTAGGTTCGGCCCCTATGTTCAAATAGGCACTCGAGAAGATGAGGAAAAGCCTAAATTTGCAGGTTTAAGGCCGGGCCAATCTATGAATAATATTAACTTAGATGAAGCGCTGGCTCTTTTTAATCTGCCGAGATTACTAGGGGAGAGCATTCAAGGCGAAGAGATTATTGCTAACATCGGTCGCTTTGGTCCCTACGTAAAAATTGGGAATCAGTTTGTATCAATCAGAGGTGAGGATCCTTTTGAAATCACTTTGGATCGTGCTCTTGAGATAATTCATGAAAAAAGAGAGGCCGATAAGAATAAAATAATTAAAGTATTTGATGATTCTGTCATACAAGTTCTCAATGGTCTCTACGGTCCCTATATCACTGATGGAAACAAAAATGCAAAGATCCCCAAAGACAGGGAACCAACTACCTTAACGCTTGAGGAATGCACGCAGCTCATAGCCGAGGCCCCTGCTAGAAAGAAAAAAACAAAAAAAAAGAGAGCTAAAAAAACTACCTAGTGAAACACCAAACCAGTCTAGCCTCGTATCATATAAAAAAGGACAGAATTATTGCCTACCCGACAGAGGGTGTATTTGGACTTGGATGCAAACCAGGTTCGATCTCTGCTGTAAAAAAAATATTACGTATTAAGCAAAGAGCGTCTAATAAAGGCTTAATTCTAATTAGCGATCAAATTGAAAAGTTTTATGGTTTTATTGATGACGCACTCGATCTCAATGATCTTATGAGTTTTACCAATTGGCCTGGCCCCTATACCCTCATTGTAAAGTCAGGACCTAAGGCACACCCCTTGATCACAGGGGGGAGAGATAAAATTGCCATTAGAGTGACAGATCACCCTGTTGCATCAGGCATTTGCCAATTATTAAATTTTCCTATCGTATCGACTAGCGCTAATATCTCGAACCGTCCATCTGCGACCAGTGCGTTACAAGTTCGAAAAATTTTTAAAAAAAATATTGATTACATAGTCGGAAAAAAAGTCGGTAAACTGGGTCATGCAACTGCAATTTATGATTACGAGACAAAAAAAATTATAAGAAATGGCTAATGCAAAAAAATTTGGTGTCATTGGCTCTCCCATTGAACATAGCTTATCTCCACTCATTCATAAGGCTTTTGCAAAAGAATTTAATTTAGAAATCAGTTACGAAAAGATTTATGCCCCCCAAGATGCCTTTGCAGAAATAGTATCTAAGTTTTTTAATCATAACGGCCAGGGGCTTAATGTAACTTTGCCACATAAGTTTAATGCCTTTGAATTTTGTGACAGGCATACCTCAATGGCAGCAAGACTTAATTGTGTTAACACCATCAAAATCGATGAGGATAAAAGACTAGTCGGTCATAATACTGATGCTCTAGGATTAATTTATGACCTTGAAATTAATCACTCAATAACTATTGAGGAAAAATCTATTTTGATTATAGGTGCTGGCGGTGCGGCATCTGGAATTCTTCTCCCCCTTCTTGAAAAGAAACCGCGCTCTCTTACCCTGACGAATCGAACGATGAATAATGCACTAAAGCTCATCAACCTCTTTGGCTTAAAAAATCAGATCAATTTTATAGCTACTGATGAAATGCATACACCTTTTGATTTAATCATTAACACATCTTCAGCAGGATTGACTAATCAAACGTTCAATATACCTAAGCAAATTATCACAAAAAATACTGTCTGCTATGACCTGAATTACGACCCAAAATCACTGAGATTTCTTGACTTTGCGAGAGAGCAAAATGCCTTTGATTGTATTGACGGGTGGGGAATGTTAGTTGAACAAGCTGCTTATTCTTTTGAGTGGTGGCATGGTACACGGCCAGACACGTCAAGTGTAAAACATCTAAAACCATCATGAAAGTTGTCTCTTGGAATGTTAATAGCATTAGGGTTCGGCTTGAGCAAGTTTTGGAGTGGATCGAGTTTAATGATCCAGATGTTTTAGGGCTCCAAGAGATTAAATGTATCAATGATGACTTTCCCATTAATGAGTTCGAAAGTCTCGGCTACTATTGCTATGTCAATGGACAAAAAACCTATAACGGTGTCGCACTGATCTCAAAAAAACCCATCGACTATGTATTTATGGATCTAGAAAGATTTGATGACAATCAAAAAAGAGTAATTGCGGGCATTATTGACGATCAAATCATTTGGAATATTTATGTCCCGAATGGAAACTCTGTTGGTAGCGATAAGTATCAATATAAATTAGCGTGGCTTCAAGCCTTAAAAGAAAACATCAGAGCTTCACTGAATAAAACTAACAAACAGGTCGTAATGGGTGATTTTAATATAGCTCCAGAGGATGCTGATGTTCATGACCCCAAAGCATGGAAAGATAAAATTTTATGCAGTCAGCCTGAGCGAGAAGCATTAAAAGAGATATGCAGCCTTGGATTTAATGATAGCTTTCGATTTATGCATCCTGAGCTTGTTCAGTACAGCTGGTGGGATTACCGAGTAGCGGGATACCGAAGAAACCTTGGCCTTAGAATTGATCTTATGCTCTGCACAGATCTGATTAAACTCAAAAAAGCTTATATTGATGAGGCTCCAAGAAATCTCGAGAGACCCTCAGATCATGCGCCTGTTATAATTGAGTTTTGATATGGATAAAGTTCTTGCTTACTTTTTAAATTGTCTTACTAAGAACTACCGAAATTTTGAAGGGTGCGCCTCAAGGGCAGAATACTGGTCTTACTTATTTGTTTGGCTATTGATTGCCATCCCAATTTTTTTAGTTAGTAAGCCGCTTTATATCATCTGGGAATTAGCAACCCTCTTTCCTGGGCTATCTGTAGGCGTGAGGCGTATGCATGACGTTAATCAAAGCGGTTGGATGCTACTCTTATGCCTAGTCCCTATCATCGGCTGGTTCATCGTTCTCGTCTTTTTATTGCTACCCTCCTCTAAGAACAAATACAATACAATGATGGAGAAACATATCAATGTTGTAGGTGAGGTGGTTCATAGGCCCTGGGGATCTTACCAATCCCTTGAGGAATCGGCTGGTTTCCAAGTAAAGAAAATAATTGTAAAACCAGGGCAAAAACTTAGCCTCCAATATCATCATCAAAGGGCAGAGCATTGGGTTATCGTGGCTGGCATTGCTGATGTACAAATTCACGAAGAGATATATCAAGGAAAAGTAGGTGACACCTTTTTTATACCCGTCGAGGCAAAACATCGTCTTTCAAATCCTGGTGACAGCGACCTTACCATCATCGAGGTCCAACAAGGGGAATACTTAGGCGAAGATGATATCGTTCGCCTTGAGGATAATTACGGAAGAGTTGTTTAACTCATCAGTGCTGCGATACAAGCTACAATTGTCATATAAAATAAAAATGCCTTAATACTACTAGGCGAGGCTTTGACTGCCAGCTTAACGCCAATTTGTGCTCCGATGATATATCCAACAGAAAGCACAAGACCAATGAGCCAATTAATTAAGTCATACCAGATAAAAACAGCCAAGGACATAAATGTAAATCCAAGCATGCATAAGTGCTTCAGTGCATTAGTTTTTAAAATGTCGTATCTTAGGTTGCCAGCAATAGCACCGATGAGCAAAAAACCTACTCCCGCCTGAACAAGCCCCCCATAAAATCCGACAAAAAAGAGTACTGGCCAAGCTAGGGGTGTATTTCGCATCTTCTTTATGGGTGTTCCTTCCGGCGGTACAACAGTTTGTGGCTTAAAGTAAGTGATACAGGCCATTAAAATCATAGCTCCCAGGATGACAAATTTTACATACTGAGTATTAATATTCGCTATCGCTGAGGCCCCAGCAAGGCCGCCTAAGATGATGGGGATGAGTATGAGCCCCAAGTCACTGGTATCAAACTTTCCATAGTGCTTAAATCCCACAAGAGCTGAACTTGATTGCGCAATGATGCCGACACGATTCGTTGCATTTGCAATCTCTGCAGGTAATCCAAACAATATAAGTGCTGGAACCACTAAATTGGAACCCGCACCCGCAATCGTGTTAATAGCACCTGCGATGAGCGCTAAAAATGCAATTCCAAACATTGAGAGCAAATTAAAATCCATTAAGTCCCACACTCACTTTGTCTTAAAAGCTCTGACCTTCGCATGGGCATAGCATCAATTCGATCAAAAAGCCTCTCAAGAATACGGGTATCCTGAGAGTAATCCTTGATACCGCCATCAAGCCCGACCAGCCAAATCCCCTGTTCATCTAATGGCCAAGCGTTTAAGTTTTCGTGCATGCCATTAATATACTCAACTACCAGTATTTTGCGCTCTCTCATCTCACAAGCAAAATCTAAATTAAAAGCAACGATATCATGCATCATGTCACCCCTCTGCCCGTCATGATTGATGACCAACAATCGGTATTGCCACCTAAAGTCCTCTAGATTTTGGGCATTAACCCATAAAGGACTTAGCATTAATAGAATCAATAAAAGCCTATGCCCCATAATGCATTTCGATATGATCAATATTATCCTCAAGATAAATCTCACCTACAGCGATAAACCCAAGGCTCTCATAGAAGCCCCTTAATCGATACTGAGCCGATATAATAATTTTTTTTGCCTTGAATTGTCTCTTAACATAGTCCATCGACTCTCTCATTAACGCTACTCCCAAGCCCTTAGATCGGTGACTGATCTTAACAACCACCCTACCGATGGAGGGATACTCGTATTTGACCTTTTCGGGAAATGCTCTGAGGTAGCCAACCAGATCGTCCCTCTCAAAACAAAGTAAATGCATGGCTGATTGATCTGTATTATCGGCATCTATGTATGGGCAGTCTTGCTCTAAAATAAAGACCTCCTGCCTCAATCTTAAAAGTTGATAGAGCTCTTCCTTGCTGAGCTCATTAAAACTTTTCCAGTAGACTTGATACCCTTTAATCATCATCAAACCTTATATTAACCATCATGATCCAACCACAGGTACCAACTGGCAACTGACCTGTAGGGTCGCCATTTATGTGTAATCTTATCAATTTCTTTGATCGAGAGTGTTTTATTCTTATAAAGCTTTTTAACCGATTGGATCAAACCATAATCCGTATTGGAAAATACATCGAGACGATGTAATCCAAACATCAAGAACATCTCTGCAGTCCATGGACCAATGCCCTTGAGTCTTGTGAGATTCTCCATCACCTCTTCATCACTCTGTTTAGAAAATTGGCTCATCTTAATTTCTTGTTCACGCATCGCCACAACGATCCCTTTTAGGTATGTTATCTTCTGTCCTGAGAGTCCCTCTCTTTTGTCGGGATGATTTTCAAGTCCTAATATCTTTTCTTCTAAGGCCTTTAGGGTTTTAGTGTCCTTTTTAAAATTATTCCAAATTTTTTGGGCAGCACTGTTAGATACCTGTTGGCCAATGATGATCTCAACAAGACAGCTCAATAATCGGTATTGTGAAATCTTTGGATCCTCAAAGAATGGGCAGCTCTCACCGACTTTTAATACCGTCACTAACTTTGGATCCTGCTCCAATAGGAAGGCTTTGACCTCGGCTTCTTTCATAGCCCATCATATTACTATGAAACCGTGGGCAGCTCCTCCCAGCAGGTTGTATATCTCTGCGATACTTGCTGTTGATTCCTTGGATAGCTAAAGGTGCCATGCTGTGAGGCGAAAAAAATTCGAGCTCCCTTTTGATTCATCTGATCAATTGACTGCATAAGCTTGGATGCATGCGTATCTTGGGCTAAGAACAGGTCCCCCTGTACGCTCGAGACCAAGGTGCAGTCATCCAGGATGACACCTAACTTGCTGTACCGATAGCCCTTACGAAATATTTTATTGAGCATGCCATTGGCTGTTCTTAGCATGAGCCTTGAGTCATTCGTTGGAACAGGAAAGGTCTGCTGATCGGCAATATACGCCTGCCTATGATTCGAAAAACGATTAGTCCTGATAAAGATACTCATACGCTGGCAGTGCTGATATTCGGATCTAAGCTTTTCAGCAGCGCGCGCGACAAAATTACTCAGCGGCATTCTTGCCTCCTCGACTCTTGTAATCGGTGATCTAAGGCTCCTACTGACAATAATTTGCTTTCTGGGGGAGGGCGACTCCTCAAGCCCAATACACGGCTCGCCATTAAGCTCCCGAATCATACGCTCAATGACCACGCTAAAACGCTTTCGCATGGTTGCAATATTGCTATTGGCTAATGCATAAGCATTATCAATGCCCATGCCATGCAGATGATGACTCAAGCGGCTTCCTATGCCCCAAATCTCTCTAATAGGCGTCGACCTAAGCATATCGATCCTATTGTGGCTATCAATAATCATGACCTTTGACGGTAAGTCTCGCCTTTTGATTTGATAGGCCGCAACCTTAGCGAGTGTCTTGGTAGGACCGATGGCTATCCTTACCGGTATGCCCACCCATTGTTTTGTAACACTTCTTATGTAGCAACCAAATTCATAAAGATCGTAATGAGAAGCGAGGTCAGTCATATCTAAAAAAGCCTCATCGATGCTATAGCATTCCATTTTGGGGCAAAGCGACCTGAGGATGCTCATCACTCTGCTCGACATATCACCATAAAAAGCATAGTTTGAGGAAAAAACAATGCCTCCTTTTTTCAAATAGTCTTCTCTAATCTTGAACCAAGGAATGCCCATAGCCACGCCGAGCTGCTTGGCTTCGATACTCCTTGCAATCACGCAGCCATCATTATTAGATAAAACAACAACGGGCTTACCCTTAAGGTCAGGCCTAAATACCGTCTCACAAGAAGCATAAAAGCTCTCGCAGTCGACAAGTGCAATAGTCATTTAAATTGATTAATGACAGCGGTGACCTTGCCCATCAGCTCAACATCAGCACAATCACTGATCATAATCGGTGGGTAATCAGGATGCTCTGACTGTAATACTGCCTGGGGTCTGAGCAGCAGTCGCTTGCATACAATATCGCCATCAATCGAGGCGATCACAATATCGCCGTGTATCGGGGTCATGCTTCGATCAACAACCAGTACCGCACCATCGGCAATACAGGCACCGATCATAGAAACGCCTTTGGCACGCAGTAGAAAAGTGGCGGTACGGTTTTTTATGAGATGTTCATTCAGGTCGATCGGATGCTCCATATAATCACTCGCTGGACTAGGAAATCCGACATAAGCCGGGCCCAAATAGAAAGGCAACAACATAAAGCAGTCTCAAAGTTAAAAGAAAATTAAGAATTACTGTAAATATATACAGTATTTTTTATATTATGGGATGATCTTTAAGGTGTAAAGCAATTTTATGAAAAGCTGTCCATTTTATGGGTTTTAGCGTTAAAATCAGAGGTTCAATAATTTAGTAGGGGGAAGAATGTCAATCATTCAACGTACTTTTAGTTATACCAAGGCTCTGTTTGCTTCAGCGCTTATCCTTTTCGGTGTCAGCAGTGTGGGCGCTCAGGAGCTTGAAGAAATCATTGTAACTGCGCAAAAGCGTGAAGAAAACTTACAGGATGTGCCTGTCGCGGTTTCTGCTTATACCGGTGATTACATGACAGAAAACTCCGTCAAAGACGTATTTGAATTAATGACCAGCGTGCCTAGCTTGATTGTAGGCGCTAACCAAAGCTCAAGCACCGGTAACTTCTCTATTAGAGGGGTAGGAACCAGCGCCCAGAACTGGGGGTTAGAATCATCCGTTGGACTTTATGTTGATGGCATCTATCGTGCCAGACAGAGCTCAATGATTAATCAGTTGGTTGATGTCGAGGCTGTTGAAGTACTACGAGGTCCTCAGGGTACATTGTTTGGTAAAAACTCAGCTTCAGGTGCTGTCTTACTTAGAACCGTTGCGCCTTCCCACGAACAAGATGGCTTTCTTGAGGTCAGCTTTGGCGAATACAGCCTCATGAACTTATCAGGCGCTTTTAATGTGAGCCTCTCAGATAACGTTGCCGCACGTACCACTATCTTTTCAAGCCAAAGAGATGGCTTTGTGGATGTTGTCAACCTTGATGCAACCATGAATGATAGAAACAGAAGAGGGATTAGACAGCAATTTCTCTATACCCCAAGTGATACGCTAACTATTCGCTTGATTGCCGATTATTCAACGCTCGATGAAGTGTGCTGTGCAGCGCTTGCCCACAAGGATGCGCTTTACGCATCGGGCAGAGCTAACGCAGATGGCAGTCCCGTATTCGGCGTCGATGCGGTTCTGACTCAGCTTGGAGGCACCACCTATTTAACCGGAAGCGCTGAAAACAGACAAGTTTCATTAAACGCATTGCCTGACTCATCTGCGACTGACTCAGGGGTTTCTGTTGAAATCACAAAAGACTTTGGGAATTCAACCTTTACCTCAATCACCGCACTTAGAAATTTTGATGTTAATGATTTTACAGATACGGATTTTACAAACGTTGACCTAGGTCAACGTGTCTCATCCTCTGAGCAATCTGCGCTGACTCAAGAATTTAGAATTGCCAGCAATGGAGACGGAGACATCCAGTATCAGTTGGGGGCATTCTTCTTCTCGCAGGATCTGAGCAGCATGGAAGACCTCACATTAGGCTCCAGGCTCAATAACTACGCCATTGGCGTATCCCCCGATGTTCTTGGAACACTATTGAATACCCTATCCCCTCAACTTATAGGGTTTATCAATGGCGCCTACGGAACCAATTTTGGATACACACTGGGCGCACCGATTGCAGCGGGCAATGTAATTCAAGATCGTGGCGAACAGTCACAGACTTCCTCGGCCGTCTTCGGTGAGGTCGACTTTGCAATTTCAGACTCTCTAACTTTCAATGCGGGTATTCGCTTTACCTCTGAAAATAAAGATCTAAGCAGTACTTTCTCAGAGAGCCTCCCCACACCAGGTACGGCCGATGTTAATTTGGCTGCTATCACTGCAGCTTTAGGGATCACCGGTAACCAAGCCTTAGCTTATGGCTATCAGGTCTGTGTAGCACAAGCGACTCCTGTTATGGGGGCTGCTGCTGCAGCCGCTTATTGCGGTACGACTTATGCCTTTGATCCTACGTTAGCTGCCATGAATGCTGCTCCTTACCTGCCTGCACTTCAGGTACTTTATACCTCTGGTTGGGCTAACTGCTCATTGAGTGCAAGATTATGTCCACGTGCTGGAATTAATGAGGAAGTTGACGAGAGCAGGGTCACGGGCAACATTGGACTGTCATTCACTCCAAACGACAATACCCTAATCTATGTCTCTCATGGAACCGGATTTAAATCAGGGGGTACAAATACCGACAGAATTGGTGTGGGCTTCAATCCAGTCTTTGGCCCTGAAGATACCACAACCACTGAGCTCGGTATTAAACGTGACTTCCCAGAGTCAGGTTTGAGGGTTAACCTCGCGCTCTACGATATGCAGGTAGAGAACCTACAAACCAATACCTTTACCGGCACGGCCTTTAACTTGCAAAATGCGGGTGAAGTCAGCGTGAGCGGCGTTGAGGCAGAAGTTTTCTTCTTCCCGTCTGATACCACAAGCATCGCCCTGGCATACACATCAACCGATGCCACCTTTGAAAACTTTGAAAGCGGTAACTGCCAGATCTCAAACATCTTCCATACCGGAGATGCGACCGAGGCAGCTCAATACCTAACCCAAGGTTTCTGTGACAGATCAGGCGACCGGGTCAGCAATGTATCCGATCAGTGGTTCTCAGTTAATGCTGCTAAAACCTTTGAATTTAATAGTGGCTATTCACTGACCTTTGGAGCTCAGTACATTAGCTACTCAGACATGATGATGCACAACAACAACGATCCATTTGCACTTCAGCCTGCAAAGGATATGGTTAACTTACGTGCAGTATCAAGGATGCCAAACGGTATGGAAGTGGTACTTTGGGCAAGAAACCTCAACGACACATACCTCCACGGAACGGTTTTTGATACACCGCTTCAAGACGGCAAGATGGGACATTATCCTATGGAGCCAAAAACTTATGGAATTTCTATCCGCAGAAACTTCTAGGATTTAAAGCATAAGAAAATAAAAAACCGCGTCTCTGACGCGGTTTTTTTATGCTAATACTACGACAGGCATAAAAGTGTCATAAAAATTTTTAGCTGCATTTGTTACTATGCCCTTAAGGAGTTAGTTATGAATGCAAAACCTTTTTTTACAAAAAAATATTTAAACTTCCCATTCTTTTACCAGGGGGCACAAATACTGGTGCAAATGGGGATATGGAGCTCAAGGGAGATCGTCTGGATTAACGATGAGAAACTGCTCGACCGTAAGAGCTGGAATTTTACTAACAGCTTTGAAACTGAAATTGAGGGGAGCAAGATTAAGCTTACCTACGGCGCTGTATCAAAGAGGGGGATGTACTTTTGTCGTCTAGAGGCAGATGGTGAGCACATCGATGAGCACATACAAGGAGCAAATTGGTCAATTAATATACTTATCCTTCTGCTCTTTGCACTAATGGGTGGGCTTTTTGGATACTTTGTTTTAGGGCCGATACTTTAAATGCTTCTCGACCAAAATAAAATCAAAGCGCTTCGTGAGCAAAGGAGCTGGTCCCAGCAAAGGCTGGCCGATGCTGCTGGATTGAGCATTCGAACGATCCAAAGGCTCGAAAAAGAGGGCGTTGCCTCGATGGAATCGACGCTATCACTCATAGCTGTCTTTGAGTGTGAACTCGAGGAGATCCTTGCGAGTAAGCAATCAGAGGCCAACTATAGTAAGATTTCTTTTTATTTTTATTTAGCTATCGCATTATTCATTGGGCTCGTCATAGGTCTATTAATTTAAGGAAATACAATGAAAAATTTTTTTAAGAAAGTAGGTAAATTTTTAGATGTAACCCGAAAAGTTACCGTCAATATTTTTACTGCAATATTTATCATCTATTTTATTGTCATCATTGCCATGCTCTTTTCAGGGGAAGAGGTGGTGACGGCAGGTAAGGTCGTGATCCTCAACCCCGAGGGTATTTTTGTTGAGGAGGAGCGCGTTGACTACTCCTTTGAATCGATCTTTGAAGAAGCGCCGGGTCAATATGCCTATCGAGACTTTGAGAGGCTCATTGATGCGCTGGTCGCAGATGACGAGGTTCCAGCGATCCTCCTAGACTTTAGCAGCGCAGGATATTCAGGACCCTCAACGCTCCTTAGGGTCGCAGAACAAGTTGCGCGCTTAAGTGATGCCGGCAAAGAGGTGATCGCCTACTCTGATCGCTACAGCACCGCTAATCTCTTGGTAGCCTCGAGCGCCGATCAAATTCTTGTCCATCAGGCAGGCGCAGTGAATCTTAATGGACTCGGAGGCGATGCCCCTTACGTGAACGAGCTCCTTGGGAAAATTGGTGTCACCGTCCATGACTACTCCCAAGGACAATTCAAGTCAGCCAACGAGACCATCACTCGGGACGATATGTCAGAGAATGATAGGATTCAGAGACTTGAGCTGTTAGAGCCTATCTGGGAAGAAATGCTCGCTCGCATTGGCAGCAACAGAAACATTGAAGTTGCAGAATTACAAAACTTCTCGGATACCTTTTTTAGCTTTATTCCAGAAGCTGCCTTTACAAATATCGAGCAAGCGATAGCTATGGGCCTTATTGATGAGGTCATCTCTTATCCTGACTTTAGAGCTAGGATGGTTGAAGCTTACGGTGCTGATGAAGAGTCAGAAATTGGTAGTTATAGCCATATCTTCTTTGGCGAGTACATGACCACACTTGAGGAGGAGCCCTCTCTTGCTACTGATGAGGTCGTTGTCATCTACGCAGAGGGCGCCATTATGGAAGGCGAGAGCGCATCGGGCATCATTGGAGCTGACAGCGAGGTTTTAAAAATCCGTCGCGCTCATAACAATGAGAACACGCGTGCTATTGTCTACCGAGTTAATAGCCCAGGGGGATCCATCATCGCTAGCGAAATGATACGAGATGAGTTGTTCGCGGCAAAAAATAAAGGCATTCCGGTCGTAGTTTCCATGTCAGACTACGCGGCCTCAGGTGGTGTCTATATCTCTACCCCAGCAGACTATATCTTTGCCGAGCCCTATACCATCACAGGCTCTATCGGTGTCGCCATTGCCGTTCCGACCGTCGATCAATTTTTTGAAAAAATAGGCGTTAACTTTGATGGCGTCAATACATCTGCCTTAAGCTGGGATATTAATCAACCGATGACAGATGAAATCGATGCCCTTTTCGCTGAATTCGGCGCTCGCAGTTATGACCGATTTATCTCGGTTGTCTCGAGCTCAAGGGAAGAGGACCCCGAGTACATTAATAGCATAGCAGGCGGTCGAGTCTGGCTGGGCAGTCGAGCACTTGAGCTTAATCTCGTCGATGAAGTGGGCGGTATTGACGAGGCGATTGCTAAAGCGGTCGAGATTGCCGAACTCGAAGAGTATCGTATTAATTACCTAGAGCCGGAGTTATCCTTTGAAGAAATAATTATAAGAGAGATCTTTGGTGTCAAACTCAATGGATTGGCTACGCGTTTTATGCCGAATAATATTTTAAGGGCCTTTGCCCAAAATCAGCAATTGCTTAATGCACTCGAGCCCAGCGCCAGTTACAGCTGCCTCAACTGCTTGGTAAATTTTTAATCAACTCAAATGAACAATGCACCCAAGGGTGCATTGTTCGTTCTTGTAACCTCCATCAATGGAGAGTTGATTGCTCTAATGGCCTCTTCTGCCTGAATGGCCTCTATGGCCTCTGCTGTTGCCGTAGTTACGATAATTGTAGTTACCATAAAAACCGCCTCTGTATCCCCTTGGAAAGCCAGTGATGCTACCACCATAAAAAGGACCACCGATACTACCACCAATGTAGGGACCGTGCCTTCCTATGCCACCATGAATACCTACTCGGGGCCTTTCGCCTTGTCCCTTGGCTCCATGATTTTGCGGTTTATGGGTCTGTGCTTCCTCCTGCTCCTCCTGGTCGTCATGATCAGAGAGAATATACCCAGCCAGCGCTCCAACGACCGCCCCTCCTAAGATGTATCCAGCGCCGCCATCGGCTCTAGCAGTATTGGTTAGGGCAAATAAAGAAATAAATAATAGAAATAGTGTAGTTTTAGTCATAATTCCTCCCTTTTATTAAAAATGCAACGAAGAGAATAATCGTTGCAGACAGGGACTAGGGATGGCTGATGATTATTTCCTTTAGTAGAGGAAATATATCCCTCTGTCTCATCATTGCGGGAAGTTCTATTTGATAACCAAAAACTGGGACCATTGATCCGGTATGCTCCTCTGATTCAGGCTCATCGCTAGTCGCATAGTTTATGGTGATCAAGTTATCGTTTGGGAGTCTTACCCTAGCAATCTGACCGGGTGAGATAAATGCCGCATCGCTATCAATATCTGGAATAACCTGAGCCGCGTGACTGTGGTCAGCGGTAACGATGATGTAGGTCTGCTCATGGGTTGAGGCAAAGTCTAGAATTAATGCGAGCGTTTCCTCGAGTTGACCGAGCTCCCCAATACTTCCACATGCATTACGATCGTGTGCCTGCTTATCGATCGAGGCGGATTCAATCATCATCAAAAATCCTTGTGATTGATCTAGATAATCTAAGGCATACTGAGTCATCTCGCTAAGCCTTGGGGTCTCCATAAATTGAGGATTGTCGATGCATGAATAAACTTCTGGCAAAATATTCAAGCCCCCTTGCCTACGGATAAAGTCAGCCGGTGGATAGATGTCTGAAGTCATCGTCACAGGGAGGTGCTCTTCGGCAAAAATACCCAGTACTCGACTATAGGCATGCCCAGGCGCCCCTAAATTGCTGATCACGTCTATATCATTTTGATGGGCAAGTTCGATGAGGCTTATCTCTGGGTCGGTCTCACTTTGTTGATCAAAAAATTCCATCCCCCCACCCAGCAATAGGTCGGGCCCATAAAGAATGGCCTGCTCGGCAATCGAACCCATGCCGCCTCTAGCAATCGAATCATTAACGCACGGCTGCGTGGTCTCTGTCAGCTCATAGCGAAGGTAATCCGGTCCCTCACAATCTCTATGATAGGCGTGGGCGTAAAATGCAGCTGGCGTGGCATCCGTGAGGCTCGAGGTCGTGATAATAGCGGTACCGAGTTGATGACTTTTTGCAATAGCTAGCAGTGATTCTATGTCTTGATTGTTTGGTTCCCTGCCGATCATTCTTCTGCGTGTCACCACACCACTCGCCAGCGTGGTCGCTGTATTAGCCGAGTCCGAAACATAGGTTCTTAGGCCATCGCCTAAGTCATAACCCTCAATCACTGCGCTCGATCGATCATGCATCCTAGCAAAAGATTCAAGCCCGCCCAGCTCTTCGTAATAATATTCAGCAATGGCAATCTGACTATCATCCATACCATCGCCTATAAGTAAAAAGATATAAGGCCCCTCTTGGCTGTAGAGAGTACAGCTCAAGAGTGAAAGGCCTGAGAAAAATAAAAAGTTATAGATGGAGCGAAGAAAGCACATCAGCGAGAGATACGTATTTAAAGTTTTGATTCTGGTTAATTTCATTCTCTCCGTCTTGTGCAATGAATATGCCATTTGGAAAAACTTCGCCAAAATTTCCAAAATAGGCATCGATGCCATCTGTTTCTTGGACTCCATCTATAGATAATAAAGGATTCTCTGAAATGATAAATGAATTAATAAAATGCGACTGATTACCGGTAATGTCATAGATAAAATAGGCATTATTATCCTGCGCTGAGGCCAACAACAACTCCCTATTATCTAGATAAATGACCGTCAGCCCCTCTGAATCAGCAACCAAGCGACCCCCACGGCTGATGCCATCCTCGATCACGACGGGTGTGGGCTGAGTGTCGTTTAGGGCAACCGAGCGAATACCGTTCGCATCATCCTCCTGGGAATAAAATAAGCGAAAGTTTACTTGATCGACGACACAGCCCTCTGAGACAGATTGCGTACTAAACACTCTATTGGGAGTGATACCCAAAGGCGAAAGTTCAGCTATCTTGTATTCGATGATCTGAAAAGACTCTTCATCGGTTACATACATATAAAGCTCACCATTAATTACGCCCAAGCATGTGCCGTAGATGGTGTTGTATGCTGTCGAATAATTGATCATCTCGTCGATAACTAAAAGCCCCTGCTCATCAATAGGAATGATGATAAGTGAATTATCATCAAGCCTGGTCCCTGCAAGGACGCTCTCAAAAGCATAGTGATCGAGCCCTGAGCGGACGTCTACATTGTTGATAAGCCCTAATGAAAAATATTGAAGCTCATTGCCCTCTAAATCATAAGTATAAATACCAGAATCTTTATCCGTACCGTAGATTTTAGAGTTGATAGGATTGGCGTTATCGACCCATATTGCCGGATCATCGGCAGCATCACCTTCACTGACTACGGGGGGTGTCTCAACCCTCGAAAGCACAACAATAGGATCCTGAGCAAACGCATCTTGAACGATCCAAAAATAAATAAGTGTCACGATAGCAATACAAAACTCTCTGATCATAAAATTTCCTTTGAGCTAAAGAGAGGGGAGTCATTTCCCCTCTCGAAGCTCTTTTTTTCGATATTTAATTAACTAAATCGTACCTAAAACCAAAGGATACTGTCGGACCGTACTCGTCGTACTGAGATAGTCTTGAGGTATTTCCAAAGTAGTAGAATTCCGGTGCGCTGTTGATGTTAATCACTTCGCCTCTTAGCTCAAGCTGATCATTAACGCTGTAGCGCGCAGATAAATCCATGGTCATGTAATCATCGGTATAGCGATCATACAAAGGCGCATCACCCAGCTCATCGAGATAAGCACTTCTATAGTTCGTTGCAAATCTTATGTCCCAAGGACCTTGGTCATAGCCAAAGGTAAGGTTCCAAGTGGTGTCTGCATTTTTTACGTACGGTACAGCTCTGTTACCTGCTACAGAGTCTGCCGGTAAATCAGATTCACTGTCCGATAGCGTGATGTTTGTAGCAACAAAAATCCCGTTATCCCAGGCAGTTTGACCAAAGATTTCAAAGCCACTGATGGTGCTCTCACCTGAGTTGATGTAAGTCTTAGCCTGATCCCAGGTTTGACCAATCACCACTATGTTGTCAGATTTCACCTCATAAATCGCATCTTCAAGCTTCTTATAAAAGAAACCAAAACCGGCTGCGGACTCTGGGCCAAAGTATTTTTCATAGCCGATATCAAAGTTCCAAGCGGTAATTGGATCAAGCAATGGATTTCCGCCCTCGATCTCATTATCTTCGACATTAATGATTAGGCTGGCTCTTGACTCATTAAATCCGGGTCTAACGAGGGATCGATACGCTGCCAATCTAACAAGACTGGTATCATCTAACTCATATTTGATATTGAGCGATGGAGCAGCAAAGCCATAATTTTTTTCATAAGTTAATACCCCTTGATAGTCAAAGTCTGCATTGACGTCCTTACCCATAAGTGTTGTTTCGGTATCTTCATACCTCACACCATATACAAAGGTAGCATTATCAATGACTGTGGTGCCCATAACATAGGAGGCAAAGATATTTTCTTCGGTGGTCCAGTCTGCTGGAATGGATTCTTCCGCTTCATCGCCTGACAATCCATCAAAAACAGTTGAACCGGCGTCAAGGCAAGTCGTACCGTCGCCAATATCTACTTGATCCGTACCACGCTGGTTAACGTAACTCATAATCATGTCAATCGATGGCGCAGGACCATGGAAGCCATTCAAATAATTACCCCAGGTAACGTAATCAAAGTCACTCATGGCAGTTTTATCTGCAAAGTCATAGCCACAAAAATTAAAGTTATTGGTTTTAACGCGATCACGCAACTTGACACCTGCTTGCACGGTTGTGTTGCCAAGATTGGTCGTAAGGTCTATCTTGAAGCCGCTGTCCTCATCCTCTGTCAGCCCTAGCTCATGCTCAAATGCTTTCGTTTGAAAAACGCTTGCATCATAGAGAGCATCATTAAAGGTAACCACAGGCTGCTGTGGATCTGAGTTATCATATGTCAGAGTATCGTAGGCATCGTCACTTCTAAAAATTAAGGCGTACTTGTTGGTATCGTCTTGCAATGCATTACTCGTAAAATACTGCGCCTCAATTAATGTTGAGGGGCTTAACATAAACTCTCCACCAAGCTGATAAGAATTAATTTGCCGAGTCTCTACTCGGTATCTTGCCTCACTGTCAGTCTTTGAATCAGCATAGGTGTAAACGTTGCCATTGATAGTCGGCACGTTATCTTCCATGCCATCCCTGACTTCCCACTTACCACGATATTCAGTATCAGTATATTCATTAGTGAATGCCCTAAAGTAGGCGGTATGACCAGCATCAAATTGATAGTCTAAATTAGCTACAATGCCATCGCGCTCTCGGATAATGTCATAAAAACGCATCTCATAGTCATCATTGGGATAAGTCTCGCCGTAACCGCCGGTCTCATTGTTATGAGCTACGATATGTCTTTCTTGATTGCTAAGCACAAAAGCGACGCCCAATGTTCCACCTGCTAGGTCAAATTGATCAAGGTAGGTTGCAGAGATTTTTGGATTTGATCCGTCCTCGGTCAGCTCGTTGTAACTGGACTCAGTTCTAAAACGTATTCTTCTTCCGTTTTGAGAAAATGCAGAAATGGTGCTGAGCTCAATTGCTCCTCCAATAGAATCTGCATCAAGGTTTGGCATGAGTGTTTTATAAACAGTCATGGAATCGAGCAAGTCAGTAGGAACTCCATCTAGCAGAATACCTCTTCGATCCTCAGGAGAAGCACTGCTCGCACCATTGATGGTCATCGCATTAAGGTCGGTATTCATGCCTCTAACTGAGACATACCTACCCTCGCCCTGATCATTTTCTACCATGATGCCGCTTAATCTTCTTAAAGATTCAGCAACATTAATATCTGCAAAGTTTCCAATGGCATCAGAATCTACCACACCAACGACACCGTCAGCGTCTCGTTGCCGATTCAGAGCATTTTGGAGTGCTGCTCTACTGCCTGTGACAGTTACTTCCTCTATTGCTTGGTCCTCTTGATCCTCTTGTGCCATAAGATTGACAGCAATGAAAGCAATGGTCAGCAATAATAATTTAATTTTCTTCATTTAGTTCCTCAAAAATTTTTTGTGGAACTATTTGAAAATATTTTTGTTACAAGATGATTAAAGTTTTATTACTTTTTTGTTACAAATAAAATGAATTTAAGATTGCTCAGATATTAGTAAGAGCCTCTAAAGCAAGACCATAAATTTCAGAGACCTGCTCAATAATTTTATCCTTAGGTGTGCCTGCACCATGACCGGCCCTAGTCTCAACTCTAAGCAGTATTGGATTGGCACATCCCTGAGCAGCTTGCAGTCTTGCTGCAAACTTATAAGAGTGTGATGGGACAACACGATCATCCCTCTCTGAGGTAGTCACCAACGTGGTCGGATAGCATGCCCCCTCAACAATATTATGATAGGGAGAATAGGAGAGTAAGTTTTGAAAGTGCTCAGGATCCTGTGGAGACCCGTAGTCAGACTCCCAGGCCCACCCTATAGTAAATTGATTGAACCGAAGCATATCCATCACACCAACCTGCGGAATCGCAAAACCGAAAAGATCAGGATTCTGAAGCATGGTGGCACCTACTAATAATCCTCCATTTGACCCCCCTTGGATGGCAGTCGTTCTCGGAGAGCCGATTGATTGTTCATGTAAGTACCTGGCCGCATGGGCAAAGTCATCAAATACATTTTGCTTATTGAGGAGCATCCCCTGCTCGTGCCACGTTGCTCCGTACTCACCGCCCCCACGCAAGTGTGCCAAGGCAAAGACACCGCCCTGCTCCATCCAAGCCAAAAAAGTCTTAGAAAAGCGTGGCAGCAACGAAATGTTAAAACCTCCATAGCCATAAAGCAGCACAGGTGTTTGTTCGTTAACCTCAAGATCACGACCATGACTTATGTGCAGAGGGATCATCGTGCCATCTTTTGAGGGATAAAAAACTAAGCTGGAAACGTAATCATCAGGGTGATAGCCATTAAGTGACTCCTCCCAGAAAACACTTTGCTCCCCTGAGATAAGATCAATCTGATAAATCTTTGAAGGTTGGATATAGTTGGTGACGCTAAAGTAGGTGGTGGTATCTTCTTTTTTGCCACCAAATCCATAGAGGGTTCCATCAATATCAAGCTCAAGCTTCCCATGTGCCTGGCCTTGCGCATCAAAGTAATGCACTTCGGTATTGGTATCGACCATATAGCTGATAATAAAATGACCCACCAAAATATTATAAGAGGAGATCGCGTTCTCGGTCTCTGCGATCACGTCTGCAAACCCATCCTCTAATCTATTGATATTGATCGAGACAATCTTTCCGTTGGGAGCCTCATGATTGGTAAAAAACCATAACGTCTCATCAAGGCTATCAATAAAATTATAGGTCGCCTGCAGCTCCTCGATGACAGGAATAAATTGATGCTCGTTGACAGCAATGGAGATTAAATTACGCTCATCAGTACCAAAGTTTGTTGTTAGCACTTTGTATTGACCGTCATCAGAGACCGTAATGCCCCAAGATAGCCTTGGATTCTCTGGATCACTAATAATTAGAGTATCTTGAGACTGCTCGTTACCAAGCAAGTGAAGTCTAAGCTCTGGATTTAGGTTAATATCTGCAAGCTCTTCATCAACCGGTTCTGGATAGCGTGTGTAATAAAACCCGGAGCTATCGGGAAGCCATTCAGCCCCAGAGAACTTAGACCATAAAAGCTCATCCTTGAGGAGTGATTTTCCGTCAATATCGAGCACTCTCCATACGCGCCAATCAGAGCCTCCGTCTGATATAGAATAGGCCAAGTATTTCCCGTCCGGGCTTATGCTCGCACCCCCTAAGGAGACCGTGCCATCCTCAGAAAAGGTATTAGGATCCAAAAGCTCCTCAAATGAGCCCTCGTCACCACTCCTGACCATCAGCTTGCTTTGTTGCCAGGTGCCATTGTTGTAGTAGTAAAAAGTCTTATCCGCAACGCGAAAAGGGGTGCTCACAGATTCGCTTTCCCAAACCCTTGCCAGAGACTCTGCAACCGCATCTTTAAAAGGGGTCTCAAAGTATGAATCAGCAAAAGCATTTTGACTCTCTACCCATGCCAATGACTCCTCGGAGGTAAAATCCTCGAGCCATCGATAAGGATCAGACACCTTAGTCCCATGATACTCAT
>JAURFX010000099.1 GCA_030834065.1 Gammaproteobacteria bacterium | reverse complement strand
ATTCCGATCAGGGTCAATAAAGAGTGATACCCGCGAACTTTTAGAAAGGGCATTAATACCATCAATTAATAGGTTGCTCGGATCTTTCAGGCTCAATCCACCTTCAGTGGTAAGCTCCTCCCTTTTCTCAGGAACAATACAACAATATTTTGGAGCTAGCTCTTTAGCAAATTCAATCATTTCCTGTGTCGCTGCCATTTCAAAATTTAAAGGGACTCTTAATAACTTTTTTAGTTGCTTTGCATCCTCGTCTTGGATATGCCTTCTATCCTCTCTCAAATGAATCGTAATGCTATCCACGCCTACTTGCTCAAGGAGTATGGCCGTGGTGAGTGGGTCCGGATATTCTGTGAATCTCTGTTGCCTCAGGGTAGCGACGTGATCGATATTTACACCTATTTTGATTTCGCTCATGATTTAGAATTCCTTGCTAAGATTTATTAATTGTCTCATTACTTTTCTTGAATTTACACTTGGGCTTAAAGATTGGGAGAGAATAACTGAGTCAAAAATATATTTTGCTAATCTGAGAGAGGGATCTGAGTCTAAATCTAGATTTGAAAGACGCTTGATAAGATCCCCATTAAAGTAATTCTTATTATCCTCTTTATGGAGAGACTCCCTAAATCCGTCACTGGGCAAGAATTCATAGGTTTTTGATGTCTCGATGGGGGTATTGTTTAAATACTCATACTCAAGTGATGGTAGATAACCTAAGAAATCTAAAATTGAAATTTCAAAAGACCTGAGTTTTGAAACCCAGTTTTGCTCAGGTAGATCATAAAGTGTACCTTTGTAAAGACTAAATAGGGCTGGATCAGACTCATCTTCAGGAACAACCTTTAAGATGATCTCATTGATGTAAAACCCTGCCATTAAACGCTTACCGCTTAGCGATATCATGAGCCCATCGGATTCAATTTCTCGGATGCTAGCTAGGTCACCCTTTTGTGACCAATTGATGATAAGCGGTTGAAACGGTTGAATATTTTGCTTTAATAAGCGCTTAGAGCTCTTGATGCCCCTAGCGATACCTCTGAACCTTCCATGGCTTTGGGTATAACAGTCAAGTATTTTACTTGTGTCCCGAAAATCTCTCTGATGCAAGATAAAGCCAATGTCTCTATTCATATTTTAGCTATTTAGCCTGATTAACCTTTAAAAATAACGAGCATTTTGTTCCACACCATTTCTCAATATTATTTCTTGCTTGCGTTCCAATCGCCTTAATTGTTCTCGCATCCTTACCAATAATCATCGATTTATAAGACTTTTTCTTAGTGACAAGATCAGCATGTATTACTAAATCTTTATCTTTTTTAATATTATTAATTTGAATTTCGATGCCATAAGGCACTTCTTCATGCAGGCAGTTTAGTATAGCGTTTCTAATTTCCTCTTGTGCTCTCTCTGACAATGATAAGTTCGTTTGATAATCTTTATTGAATTGAGCCTTTCCCTCGGGTAAAAAGTCTGCAATGGTATCTTTCAGATCTTTGAGTCCATCATTTTTTAAGGCTGAAATAAAAAATACTTTCTTAAAATCTACCAATGAACTCAGTTTTTCAGAGTAACCCAATAACTTAGACTTATCTCTGATGCGATCAATTTTATTGATAATAATAAAAATATTACTAGAGAATTCATTCAGTCTTCTGTAAACCTTTTCAACAATGTCGAGATCAGTCCTTAAATCGATTAAATATAAAATTAAGTCTGATCCATCGAGTGCTGCATTAATCTCTCTTCTCATGAGCTTATAATCATAGGCTCTTGTCAGCTCCTGATAGCCAGGAGTATCAAGCATCACCACCTGAGATACATTATGGTTAAAAACGCCTAGAATCTGGCGTCTGGTAGTATGAGATTTTTTGTTAACAATGCTTATCGGCAAGCCAATGAGCTGATTGAGGAGTGTTGACTTACCTATGTTAGGTTCGCCAACAAGAGTTACATAACCGAATCGACTAATCGCCATTTCCATCTAATCTTTTTAATAGCATTTCAGCAGCCTTCTGCTCTGCCTTTTTAATGCTAGAAGACGACGCAGTGACATAAATATTTGTGGTTTGATCAATGCACTTTATAGTAAATGTTTTTTGATGAGGCCTTCCTGACTCCTTGATTACTTCATAAGATGGAAGTGGATTTCCATTTTTCTGGAGTAGCTCTTGTAATTTTGTCTTAGCATCTTTGAGCTCATTAGGGTCCGGCAAGTTTTGAAATTCATCAAAAAATAATGAATGACCCACACTCTCAATAGCTTCAATACCGCCGTCCAAATAGATAGCCCCAAAAACTGCCTCTAGGCAGTTTGCGATGACAGACT
>JAURFX010000077.1 GCA_030834065.1 Gammaproteobacteria bacterium | reverse complement strand
TGAACTGGGCAAGGACCGTCTTTATTTCTGTGCGGATTACCCTTTTGAGAGGATGGATGATGCGGCTACCTGGTTTGATAATACAAAGATTATTGATGAAGAAGAAAGAATTCAGATAGGTCGTAAGAATGCTATCGAACTTTTTAAGTTGGAAATTTGAATAGAGGTATGAGATCGAGCATATTTGTTAATAAATATGTAGACATGAATTTACATTTTTTTGATCAATTAGTTTGCAAGACATTGATGAAAGCAGCCATATTCTAAATTTTAGGATCTAAATAAATTGAGATGAAAAATTAAATATTTAGTCATGAATTGTCCATGTAGGATTTAAGAAGATATTCTCCAGCAGAGCTTTTTTATTAGGAGTTAATAAAAAAATATTTTTTAAAAATAAAGGGCTTAGTCCATATGGACGAAGCCCTTATATAGGTCATGTTACATTATTGAAGAAAAATTACCTTCCGGAAGTGTCTTCGTTTGCTGCGTACCATATAAAAAGACCGAAAGCGATTTTGTTCAGGACATCTGCAAGGTTATATACGATGTTCAAAGTTCCCTCGTCAGTCCCTCCTGCCAAATATCCTAGAAAGTAGCCGATAGGGTATATAGCCCAGCCAATAGTAACAGTCCACTTCATGAGGCCGTAGGACTTTTGAACTGCAGCCGACGCCTGACTAGCAGCCACTCTGCTCGCTTCTCCAGCGAAAATTTCGAAAAGTATGTAGGCCCATCCAACCATGCCTATGACGAAACCAATGGTCGCGTTCAGGTAACCGGCTTCTCCCATGTATCCTGGTACTAACATTACTAGGGTGCCTATTAACAATCGCCAGAATACACCGCCAGACACCTTTGTTATGGCAGATAGTATGAGGTAGAACTCAATCATCAATAGTGGCACCGTCAGGAGCCAGTCAATGTAACGAAAATCTGTTGGCGTGCTTCCCGTTGTAACCCATACTTCTCTCATATAGAAGTAATGAAAGGCCGCGATGAACGTTACCAAGGCGCTTACCGTAAGTGAGGTTGCCCACTTACCACCTATACGAAGAGACTCCATTAGAAAGAACACAGTCGCTGCCGCGAGTGCCATCGATATGAGCCAGAATGAGTACCCTACGAAGTCACCAGATTGCAACATCATGGAACCACTGGAAGCTGCATAAACTGTGTGCCCTGCCAATAAACCCAAGGCAAACAGGATTGTTTTATAGAACATTTTCATTAATTACCCCCTACAATGGTGGATTATTTTGATCTTACAAATTTCCTAAACCGCTTTCGCGTATTACAAGTTACGGGGGGATCCGTAGAATGGTTCAATAAAAATGAACCTTTTTACGTTTTTTTACGTATTTTTTTGAAGAAGTTGTATATAAAATTAAAAGTAAACAAAATAACTATATAAATCAAATGTTTACAATGAAAAAAGAAAATTATAATAATATCCAAGAAACACTCTCCGAATGTCGAAACTTGATGACACAGTTTTGCACATCAGATTTGAGTCCGGACTCGGTCCTATACAGCGCACTTCACTATCACCTCTCAACCCCAGGATCTGAATCTAGGGCTTTGCTTTGTATTTCGGCCTGCTTAGCGCTAGGTATCTCGATTCAGGATTCTGCTAGGCTCGCTGCTGCTGTGGAATCTTTACATAATGCTTCTCTGATCTTAGATGATTTGCAAGATAGTGATGAGCACAGACGGGGAAATACAGCGGTATGGCGTAAATTTGGCAAGAACGTAGCAATTAATGCCTCTGATGTACTTTTATCAAGTGCCTTTGCGCTTGCTGCATCTGCCGGAGATGATTCTGCGCAGAGATTAGTGCCAATTATGAGTCGATCAATTATAAAAATGCTGCAAGGGCAAACTCGAGATCTAGAATTTTGCTCACAATCGACAATTGATGACGTGATATCAATAGCCACCGAAAAATCGGGATCACTTTTTTCGCTCTGCCTTGAATTACCGATAGCTTACAAGGGGCATTTCGAGTGTTTAAAAAACGCTAGTGAGGCAGGCGCCTCGTTTGGAATCGGATATCAAATATTTGATGATTTAGACGATCAAGATAAGGATAGTGCAACTAAAAATCGTTGTAATCTTGTCAGCCTAATAACTAAATCTGGTTCAAAATACAATCCTGCAAACTCCGCCGAAGAGCTAGCGGTATACTTCCTCAGACAAGCTTCTATAAAGGCGGGCTTACTGCCACAGGGCTGTGGTGGTCTTCTAATAAAAAAATGTTCCAATTTAATAAAAAAAATTAGTAGAGAAGCTGCATGAATCGAGCCGTAGTCATCGGCGCCGGTTTCGGAGGAATAGCTGCCGCTATTCGCCTAGTTGCCAAGGGGTATGAAGTAAGCTTGCTGGATCGATGCTCTAGATTAGGAGGGCGTGCACAAGTATATAAAAAAAAAGGATTTCGCTTCGATGCAGGTCCCACCGTAATAACAGCACCATTTCTGTTCGATGAGTTGTTTGAAATCCATGGTAGACGTCGAAAAGACTACGTTGAATTTAAGCCTCTAGATCCATGGTATAGATTCCAGTTTTATGATGGAAAAACTTTTAACTATGGTGGTGATATGGCTGATACAGAAGCGGAGATAGCCCGTTTCAGTCAATCAGATGTAGCAGGCTATAGGCGCCTCGTAGATCATTCCAAAAAAATCTTTAATCTAGGTTTCAGCGAACTTGCCGACAAGCCTTTTCACAGTATAAAAACGATGCTGTTACAGATCCCATCTTTAATTAAACTAAAATGTTACAGAACAGTTTGGCAGATGGTATGTGCATTCATAGACGACGATAGACTACGTCAAGCATTTTCTATACAGCCTCTTTTGGTCGGTGGAAATCCATTTGATACGACAAGTATATATGGATTGATCCACTTCCTTGAAAGACGCTGGGGTGTGCATTTTGCTATGGGAGGAACCGGTGCACTTGTAGATGCGTTGGGTCGATTTATGGATGAACTTGGTATCCAGGTTCAGCTCAATACAACTGTTGATAAAATACTTGTCAAAGATAATAAAGCTTGCGGGGTGGTTACTAAAGATGGCAATAAGCTTGCGGCAGACTTAATTGTTGCTAATGTTGATCCAAAATATTTATACGGACACATGCTCGACTCTTCGACAATCAGCTGGGCCGCTAGAAAAAAAACGCAATTTCATAAGTTGTCTATGGGACTTTTTGTACTTTTCTTTGGTGTTGATAAAAAATACCCTGAAATTGCACATCACACGATCTGGCTAGGTAAAAGATATCGTGAATTACTAAACGAAATTTTTAATGGAAAGACTCTTCCAGAAGACTTTTCATTATATTTACACCGTCCTACAGCAACTGATGAAAGCTTTGCCCCAGATGGTTGCGATTCATTTTACGTGCTAGCACCTGTTCCTAATCTG
>JAURFX010000032.1 GCA_030834065.1 Gammaproteobacteria bacterium | reverse complement strand
GCGCCTGCCTTCTCCTTAGATGCAAAAAATCCAGTGCATTCAAGGACGACGTCTATTGCTAATTCTTTCCAGGGAAGTTTACTCGGATCTCTCTCAGCAAAGACTTTAATTGTGTCATTATCAACGATGATTGAGTCTTCACTGGCCTTAACATCAAAGGGGAAAATTCCATGTGCAGTATCATATTTTGCAAGGTGTGCATTTGTGTTTGCATCACCAAGATCATTAATGGCAACAATTTCTATCGATCCCCTATGAGGGCCCTCATACAATGCACGTAAAATATTTCTTCCAATTCTGCCAAACCCATTTATTGCTATCTTCACTGCCATTCTAATCTCCTATATTGGCCAACACTGAGCTCACAACCGAGTCAGTGGTAATATTATATTTTTTAAATAAATCTGAAGCCGGTGCAGAGGCACCAAACTCATCGATTGATATTGCATGTCCATGGTCACCGATTATTCTCCACCATGGCATCGAGTGTGCGGCTTCAATTGTAACCTTGTAGGTATGGTCAGGCAATACATGATCACGGTAAGTTTGCTCTTGCTCAAAAAAAGTCTCCATACAAGGCATTGATACAACTCTGCATGGAATGCCATTTTTCTCTATTTTCAATGCTGCCTCGTAAGCTATATGCACCTCTGAACCTGATGCCACCAAAACTACCCTTGCATGATCGGGAGAGTTATAAAGTATGTAGCCACCCTTTGAAATATGTTCAATTTGCTCCTGCGTACGACGCATGAAGGGAATCTTTTGCCTGGTTAGTGCGAGTGCTGATGGGCCATGGCATTTGTCTAGCGAACAAAGCCAAGCGACGATTGTCTCAACGCTGTCACAAGGTCTCCAGACGTGCGCATTAGGAATTGATCGTAACGAAGTTAAATGTTCAATTGGTTGATGGGTAGGCCCATCTTCACCAAGGCCTATGGAATCATGCGTTAAGACATGTATCGTTCTGATTTTCATCAATGCTGACATTCTAATTGCATTTTTTAAGTAATCCGAAAACACTAAAAACGTTCCACCACAAGGAATATGAGAACCGTATAATGACAGGCCATTCATAATACCTGCCATAGCAAATTCTCTAACTCCGTAATGAATGTAATTACCTAACTCATTCTCTTTGCTAAAAACAATTGAGGCATTAACTTTAGTATTATTTGAGCCAGTTAAGTCAGCAGATCCTCCAAAAAGCATTGGGAGGTGTGTATATATATTTTCTAAGGCATCTTGGGAGCATTGTCTGGTTGCCTTAGACTCTTCCTTGCTCGCTGTCGAAGCGATCATATCTCGTTTTAGGTCATCCCAGTTATCCGGAAACTTTGTTGAGATTAAATTTAAAAAATCTTCAATACCTATCTCGGAGGTATTTTGTTTAAACTTTTCGCTCCACTCAGACTCAGCTTTCATGCCTTGGTCTTGGTGACTCCATTGATCAAGTATGTTTTGAGGAATATAAAAAGGATCCTTATCCCAATCAGCCTCAAGTTTTAACTGATCAATCTCCTCTTTCCCGAGGGGCGCTCCATGTGATGATGCCTTGCCTGCTTTATTGGGAGAGCCTTTTCCTATAATTGTTTTAAAACAAATAATGCTTGGCTGCCCTTGATTAGACTTTGCACACTCTATCGCTTCATCTATCGCTTCCATGTTATGACCGTCAATATCTTTAAGCACCTGCCAGCCATAACTCTTAAATCTTTCGGGCGTATTATCGCTAAACCACCCTCGTGTCTCTCCATCGATGGATATGCTGTTATCATCATAGAGTAATATAAGCTTGCCAAGTCCTAATGTGCCCGCCAATGAGCAAGCCTCATGAGATATCCCTTCCATCAAACATCCGTCTCCGAGCAAAACAAAAGTAAAATGATCAATAGGAGAAAAATCATTAAACCTATATTTCTTATTGAGTTGTTTTTCTGCTATTGCCATTCCCACAGCATTAGACACCCCCTGCCCCAATGGCCCTGTCGTCGTCTCGATACCATAATCGATCTCATACTCTGGATGGCCAGCGGTAACTGACCCTAATTGGCGAAATGCCTTGATATCTTCCAAAGAGATTTTATATCCAGTTAAATAATTAACAGAATAAAGGAGCATTGATCCATGCCCATTCGAGACAATAACCCTATCTCGGTTAGCCCATTTGGGATTTTTAGGATTGTAGCTAAGATGTTTTTTCCATAAGACCGTTGCAATCTCAGCCATCCCCATCGGCATGCCCGGGTGCCCAGATTGTGCCGCCTCAACCGCATCAGCTGTTAAGACTCTTATTGCGTGCGGCAAATCGTGTTGTATTTTCAATGATGTTCCTTAAAGTGCTGAATCTAAAGTGTATGCAATAAGACAAAAGTTGTCTATGCGCGAGGTGATTATTGCAACGTTTTATGCGACTGTTCAGCATGTTCAACATACTGAAAGATCCCATCATAAATTTTCTCGAGCCTCTTGATAGGGTTATCTGTTTGCAATATATCTTGTTTAAGATCTATTGATAAATTGACAAGCTCCCCAAGACGATAGCTAAGCCATGATGCATTATCCAATTGAAAGTTATAATACTCTTTATCACCCTCAATCTTTTCATAAATTTCTTCCAAGAGCTTGGATAAGCATTGGAATCGTTCTGGAACTTTTATCTCTTCCTTTTCACTCATCACACGAACTCGCGAAAGCCGAAGATTGTCATCCTCAAGATAACCATCTCCAAGAGTCACCCTCTCAGTGCCTTTAATAAGAATATTAAGGCCACCTTGCTGATCGGATTCCCATGAGACTATGTCGGCAAGTGTGCCAGTAATTTCTTTATAATTTTTGTCTTTCCTTGACTTGACAATGACAAACGGGGTCTTATTTTTAATAGATTCGCCGACCATCCTTAAATATCTCGGCTCAAAAATCCTTAAAAAGGCCCTGCTTTCGGGGAAAAGAACGATATTTAGTGGAAATATTGGTAAGTATTTTTGATGCATTTATTTTTCCATCTCTCTCGATTTTAGATTCTGTGAGAGTATTCTCGTTAGCCCTCCAAAATCTCCATTAGACATTATTAATATATAGTCATTTATTTCTGAATTACAAGTTAAAGCATTTGATATTTCCTCGACATTGTCAAAAATGTACATCTTGCTTTTGATTGACTCTAAGCTCTTTTCAATGTCCCATGATACATTGCCTCTCAATACATAGACCTTATCAGCCAAGCTTAGGGACTGAGCCAGATCCCCTGCATGGGTGCCAATGCGCATAGTATTTGAGCGAAACTCTACTACGCAAATTAATTTCCCCTCAGTCACATGCGGCTTGATAGCTTGGATCGTTTTTTTAAATGCTGTCGGGTGGTGGGCAAAATCATCATAGATATGGACCCCTTTAAAAATTCCTTTCCTCTCAAGCCTTCTACGAACACCCAAAAACTCCTCGAGAGCCTGAATAGAGTCTTTTGGATGAACGCCAATGCTATTTGTGGCAGCTATAGCCGAAACAGCATTCTCAAGGTTATGCTCACCCATTAGTGACCAACTGCCAGTACCGATAGCTTGATTATTTTTAAGAATAGTAAATGTGGAGTTTGCACCAATCATTTCGTATTTTGCATGCCAATCGGAAGTGCTATCAGAACAGGAGAAAGTCTCAACATTACTCCAATACCCATGAGAGAGTACTTTACTTATATTATGATCTTCCTTATTGATTGCAATTGTGCCCCTGCTGGGCACTGTGCGAATTAAGTGTGTAAATTGTTTTATAATTTCATCCAAGTCTTTGTAGATATCTGCATGATCAAACTCAAGATTGCTAATTACAAGCGTCTTGGGCCTGTAGTGGACGAACTTAGCTCGCTTATCAAAAAAAGCAGTATCGTACTCATCTGACTCGATCACAAAGTATTCTGAACTACCCAGGCGCGCAGATAATTTAAAATTTTCAGGGATACCTCCTACTAGGTAACCAGGGTTTAGTCCTGCTGACTCTAATATCCAAGCAATCATGCTTGTCGTGGTAGTTTTTCCATGGGTTCCAGCAACTCCAATAACCCAACGATCGCGTAAAACATAATTAGCCAACCACTCGGGTCCAGAAATATAAGGTAAATTCTCATTAAGTAGCCATTCAATAACTTCATGCCCCCGACTCATAACATTGCCGACAATATAAAGATCTATGTCATCAGCGAAGTTTTTTGGATCATAGTTTTGAAAATAATTGATTCCTAATTTTTTAAGTTGCGTACTCATTGGTGGATAAATGTTTTTATCCGATCCTGAAACTTTATGACCAAGCTCTTTTGCTAGGGCGGCTATGCCGCCCATAAAAGTTCCACCCACGCCTAAAATATGAATATGCATTTAAACCACAAGCCCACTTAAAAACATCCAAATCCCAGTATAACCCAACATGATAAACACTCCCGTTGCGTAGAAATTAGATATCGCTTGGCCGATGATCCATCCTGAAATATGAATTGAGGCAATAAAAATTAATAAGTACATAATGAGTATTAGCAGGTGACTAGGGCCAAAAAAAATAGACAATATATGCACCGCTACATAAGCAAGATTCAAAAGCCCCCCAATCGATACGAGCGAACCAAATAACTGAATAAACCTATTGGCAAATCCATTAATAAATAAAACCACATACGTATATGCCGCAAGGCAAATAAATTCAAATAGAACTAAAGTAATTACTTGATTCAAAGTGAGGTTCAACAATGAATCATTGATTAGAGAAATAATTCCTGTAATTAAATAAACTAGCACATAGAATAAGAAAAGATTTATCGATCTAGGAAATTGACTTGGATGAACTCTTTGAGAGATAAGTCCAATAGGTAATTCAATTAAATACATTTCAGGGTCTATTTTAACTATTGAACTACATTACTAAAACAAGCGAACTAAAAAAATTTCTTGTAGACATTGAGCGAGCAGAATTTATAGGTATGGATTGTGAATTTATGCGAAGGAATACTTATTATGCGGTTCCCTCATTAATTCAATTGACAACAAAAGAGCAATCAGCGGTTATAGATCTTATAGAACTGGAACATGCTTCAGCACTATTTGAATTTCTCAATAGCTCGGAATCAATTTTTATACTCCACGGGGCGGAGCAAGACTTCGAGATCTTTGCTGATTTGAATATCAAGCTTAAAAAGTTTATCGATACCCAAATAGCTTTGACGATTTGTGGTCACTCAATGCAAACCGCGCTTGAAAAGGCATTAGAAAGCGAACTTGCAATCATGATAGATAAAAGGCTTCAGAAAACTGACTGGTCAATTAGACCGCTAACGGGCGAAAAAATAGAGTATGCACTTTGCGATACCCTTCATCTGATTGACTTATATCAAGGCTTAGAAAAAAAAATAAAATACTTAGATAAATTTAACTGGCTCATTGAAGATTCAATGCTTTTACAGGACAACTACCTCAATGGATACATCTATAAATATTTTTGTAAAGCATTAACATCAAAAAAGTCGAATGAAATAAATTTTGAAAATTTAATAGCCCTTTTATGTGCCCGAGAGCTGAAAGCAATGGAGACAAACAAGCCACGCCAATGGATCATGTCTGATAAAGAGCTTAGATTAAATAGCAAAAATGATAAACTTGCTATCCCGGCAGACAGCAAAAAACTCCTTGAGTTACAAAATTTTTATTCAAGTCAGTTTAAAAAAATCAAAACTAATGCATTAGTTCCAACTCGTAAGATCGAGAAAATGGAAGAAAAGCTGAATGCACTTATCAAAGATTTTGCTATAAAGCATAATATTGCAAAAGAATTTATAGCCTCAAATTTTGAAGTGAAAGCATTTTTACTAAATATACCCACCTCGAGAGCTCAAGCAAGATGGAGAATTGAACTGTTATCTGAATTGGCTTTAACGGCTCAATGATTTTAATGTAGATTCAAATACACTATGGACGTCCTTCTCAGAGAAGACAGCAATGAGCTTTCCGTTGCTAAGATAATAATTAGAAACTGGCAAGGTCTCTGATCTATAGACAACAAGGCGGTTTCTAATGGTTTCCTCATGATCATCGTCTCTCTGTATCAGCTCACCGCCATTTTTAATACAACTTTCAATCTTCTCTTTTGGGGAATAATAAATATTTAAGATCTCATTGGTATTTGAGCAAGTCCTTCTTCCTGAGAGTCTTTTTATCAGAGTTCCTTCATCTAGTTGGTAGTCCAACACAAAATTAATTTCTGCACCTAAATTAGCTAGGGCCTTTTCTAGGTACTCTGCCTGCATAACATTTCTTGGATATCCGTCAAGGATAAATCCCTTTGCAATGTCAATCGTTTGAATGTATTCATCTACAATATGATTGACCAATTCATCTGAAACCAATTCTCCAGCATCCATCTTAACTTTTGCTTGAATACCTAAAGATGTTTGATTTTTCACGGCCTCTCGAAGGACATCCCCAGTTGAAATTGTAGGGATTGAGAAATAATTGCTCAGAAGTTTGGCCTGCGTTCCCTTTCCAACGCCCGGTGGACCGAGTAATATTAATCTCATAAAAATACCTTAAAATGTGTATCTTACACGATCTCTATTTAGAGACATTAGGAGAATTATGAAAAAAAATGCCTTTTATGCACAATCAGGAGGTGTAACTTCTGTAATTAACGCAAGCGCATGTGGAGTCATCGAAGCATGTAGAGATAATAAAGATAAAATAAATAAGCTCTATGCGGGAAACAATGGAATTTTGGGTGCACTTCATGAAGATTTCATTGATACCTCTAGAGAATCAAAAAAAGACATTCAAATGCTCATGCAAACTCCCGGAGGTGTGTTCGGTTCTGCAAGATATAAATTAAAAAGTATTTCGGAAAATAAAAGAGAATACGAGAGACTCATTGAGGTTTTTAAGGCTCATAATATTGGCTATTTTTTTTATAACGGAGGCGGTGACTCTATGGATACAGCCCATAAAGTCTCTCAAATCGGCAAAAAACTAGGCTATCAAATTACATGCATTGGGGTCCCAAAAACAGTTGATAACGACCTACCCTTTACCGACGTATGTCCAGGTTTTGGTTCTGTCGCAAAATATACTGCAGTTTCAACGATGGAGGCTGCTTTAGATGTTGCATCAATGTCTCGAACTTCAACCAAGGTTTTTATTTCAGAGGTTATGGGAAGGCATGCTGGATGGATAGCAGCTTCTTCAGCACTTGCAGCAGCAAATGGAGTCAAAGCCCCCCATATCATACTTCTGCCTGAAGTTCCATTTGATAAAAAAAGATTTCTTAAAAAGGTTAAGGAGAGTGTTGCTCAAGATGGTTTCTGTGTGATTGTAGTATCCGAAGGGGTTAAAGATAGTAAGGGTAAATTTTTGTCTGAAGTGTCATCAAAAGATGCATTTGGTCATGCTCAGCTTGGTGGCGTTGCTCAAGTAATTGCACAGATAGTAAATGAAAATCTCGGCTTGAAATACCATTATGCTATTTCAGATTATTTGCAAAGGGCAGCACGTCATATTGCCTCCAAAGTTGATCTTGAGCAGGCATATGCAGTAGGTAAACATGCAGTAAAATTAGCGCTCGAAGGTAAAAATGCTGTCATGCCTATCATTAAACGAACCAGCAATAAGCCTTACCAATGGAAAATCTCAGATATCCCACTTTCAAGGGTTGCCAATAAGGAGAAAAAACTACCAAAAGCCTATATTTCAAAGGATGGTATGCATGTGACAAATCAATGCATTAACTACCTAAGCCCACTCATACAAGGTGAATCGCATCCAAAATATGTCAACGGGATTCCTGCGCATGCAAAGCTTAAATTAATCCCTGTTCCTAAAATATTAAATAAAGACTTTGTGATAAAATAGTCGCAATTTTTATAGATCCTAAAATTTCTTGGGGAGAAACTTATGACATTTGAAAACGCTATACTTTTTTGTATCGTCACATCCATAGCTGCCGTTCTTTATGGGCTCTTTAGCAGTCGCTGGATTCTTGGGCAATCTGCAGGAAATGAAAAAATGCAAGAAATTGCTGCTGCAGTTCAAGAAGGGGCTAAAGCATATATGGATAGGCAATATAAGACGATTGCTTTGGTAGGTATTATTCTATTCGCTCTCATTTATCTCTTGTTAGATGCTCTTACCGCAGTAGGGTTTTTAATAGGTGCGCTCTTCTCCGCACTTGCTGGTTACATAGGGATGTTTGTGTCTGTTCGGGCTAACGTAAGAACGGCACATGCAGCGACTTCTGGTCTTGCACCGGCTCTTAAGATTGCCTTCAGAGGTGGCGCCATCACTGGATTGCTCGTAGTCGGTCTAGGTCTTTTAGGTGTTGCTGGTTATCTTCAAGCTTTATTAAGCATGGGAGTAAGTACAGATGATGCACTTCATGCTCTGGTTGGGCTGGCCTTTGGAGGATCATTAATTTCAATCTTCGCCAGACTTGGTGGTGGAATTTTTACTAAAGGTGCTGATGTTGGCGCAGACCTTGTGGGCAAGGTCGAGGCAGGAATTCCAGAGGATGACCCAAGAAACCCTGCGGTCATTGCCGATAATGTTGGTGACAATGTGGGCGACTGTGCTGGAATGGCAGCGGATTTATTTGAAACTTACGCGGTCACTCTGATAGCAACCATGCTTCTAGGTGGACTAACTGCTGTTGAGTACGGTGTTGCAGCAATTTCTTATCCAATGGTATTAGGCGGAGTCTCTATCATCGCTTCAATTATTGGAACATTCTTTGTGAGCACCAAAACGGGAAAAATTATGCAGGCTCTATACAAGGGAGTAATAGTCTCGGGTATTTTAGCTGCAATATTCTTTTATCCCATAACTACCATGGTTATGGGTCCTGACAGCATTAACCTCTATTATGCGGCTATTATAGGCCTTGCCCTTACAGCTGCTATGGTTGTAATTACCGAATATTACACCGGGACTGAATATGCTCCCGTAAAAACGGTCGCGGCGGCCTCAAGTACAGGTGATGCAACCAATATTATTGCTGGTTTAGGAATATCAATGAAGTCGACTGCTCTACCAGTTATTGCTGTATGTTTAGCAATCTGGGGGTCTTATGAACTTGCAGGTTTATATGGCGTTGCTATTGCTGCGACGAGTATGCTTTCTATGACAGGAATGATTGTAGCGCTTGATGCATTTGGACCTATTACTGATAATGCTGGTGGTATTGCTGAAATGTCTGAACTCCCACCCGAGGTTCGGGAAGTGACCGATGCTTTAGATGCTGTCGGAAATACAACTAAAGCGGTCACAAAGGGTTACGCAATAGGCTCAGCTGGGCTTGCGGCATTGGTATTATTTGCAGATTATACTCACAGCCTAGAATTAGCAGGGTTTATTGATATGACCTTTGATTTATCAAATCCTAGTGTAATCATCGGGCTGTTTATTGGTGGGCTGGTTCCGTATCTTTTTGGTGCAATGGCAATGGAAGCTGTGGGCAGAGCAGCGGGTGCTGTTGTAGAGGAGGTTCGCAGGCAATTTAGAGAGATCCCTGGGATTATGGAGGGTACGACAAAGCCAAATTACTCTTCAGCGGTAGATCTTCTCACCAAAGCTGCCATAAAAGAAATGATTATTCCTTCATTACTTCCTATTTTGGTCCCTATTGTTATTGGATATTTACTGGGTGCTCAGGGAGTGGGTGGTCTCCTGATGGGAACTATAGTGACTGGTCTTTTTGTTGCAATTTCTATGACTACAGGCGGTGGTGCTTGGGATAATGCAAAGAAATATATTGAGGATGGGAATCATGGCGGTAAGGGCTCAGTGGCTCATAAAGCAGCTGTGACAGGGGATACCGTTGGCGATCCATACAAAGATACAGCTGGTCCTGCTATTAATCCATTGATCAAGATCATTAATATTGTAGCTCTTTTGTGTATACCCCTTTTGTAAGGTCAAACTAATCATACGCTATGTCTGATGCCAGAACGCAAATGGTAAAACAGCAGGTTCGTACGAGCTCTGTGGTCAATAATAATGTTCTGAACATTATGAACACTATCCCTAGAGATCTCTTTGTCCCTAAGACTTTTAAGCATTTAGCCTATGCAGATAAAATCGTTAAATTAGAAGAAAACCAAGTGATGCTCTCACCAAGGGCACATGGCTTGATTCTGCAACATATCGAACCGTTGAAAAATGATAATGTTTTATTGGTAGGTGTTGGCTCAGGATATCTTGCATGCTGCTTATCAGGGTTGGTAAAAAAAATAACAGCAATAGACAAATACAGTGGATTAATTGGAATTGCAAAAAAAAATGCTGAGTCACTTGGTATGAAGAATATTGAGTTTAATACTCATAACTATTTTGATTTCAAAACAACTAAACTTTTTAGCAAAATTATTTTTACTGCATCCATTTCAAAATTTAGAACATCTTTTATCCAGTTTCTTGAAGTAAATGGAAGGTGCTTTATTAGCCATGGCACATCGCTCCTAAAAACTTGCAGTATTGTGACCAAGCTGAGCAAAGAAGAATTTATGATAGAGGATATATTCGAGGATGATATACCATCGATAGAGGGTGATCCCTTTATTGTAAAGAAAATCCTTTAGATGAACATGAAAAATATTCTTAGTTTATTAGGCCTAGGCTTGGCTTTTATTTTTACGCCAAATGTTTGGAGTGAGAACTTAAAGGAAATCTATGCGCTTGCCCTGACCAATGACCCCATTATTAATGAAAGCATTAATACAAATCTCGCAAATGATGAAATTGAGACCCAAGTTAGAAGCCTTATTATTCCTAGATTCACATTAACAGCATCGATGCTTGATCTTGAGAGTGTCGACCCAAACCGACCAAGAAGTTATGCAACCGGTGAGCTTGATCCAAATATAATCTCAACTGAGACAACGACCGAATCTACTGGTTGGTCGCTAAATGTTAATCAAGTCCTTTTTGATTGGAGCAAAGTCTATCAATTAAGACAAGCCCAAAAGACAGTTGAGCTAGGTGATCTGTATTTATTGATTCAGTATCAAAATTTAATATTAAGAGTCACAAATGCTTATTTCTCTGTTTTATCCGCACAAGAAAATTTAGTTTTCAATGAAAGGCGCTTGGTACGTTTTCAGGAGCAACTCGAGCAAGCGGAAAGAAGGTTCGAATTAGGAGCCCTTGCAATTACTGATTTACAATTAATTCAAAGCCAACAAGATCTTGCAGTAACTGGTGTATTGTTTGCTCAAAGGTCTTTAATTGAACAAGAAGATTTACTCGCTGAAATAATAGGTACTAGGGTTGAAAATTTGGCACCACTGGATAATGGTTTTCAATTTAACCTCCCCAGCCCAAGCAGTCTTGAGGATTGGATTGAGATAGGCTTAGAAGCGAACTTTGAACTGAATGCTTCGCTCCTAGAAAATCAGATTGCCTATAATAACTATCAAGCTGTTAGATCAACTAGACTGCCAACCTTAAATTTTAATGTCAGTATGTCAAGCAGTACTACTGACATCCTCAGATATAATCAGCTTATTGATAATGCTCCTTGCTTTGCTTACGGCGGTAATCCAGCATGTCCTGCTGAGTACACAGAGTCAGAGAGCGATCTTGACGATGTGAGATTGAGTCTTAATTTTTCTCTTCCAATTTTTTCAGGTGGACTATTAAGCTCTCAAATCAGACAGGCATCTTTTCAGTATGAAGCAACTAAATATGCGATAACACGACAACAGAGGCAACTTGAGCGTGCTATCCGAAGCTCCTTTCTAGGGGTAGAGTTGGGAATCAGTCAAATAAGAGCCTATGAGCAGGCCATACTCTCTGCTCAGACAGCCCTACAAGCCTCAGAAAGAGCTTTCAGTCTCGGAGCAGCGACTACTTCAGATATTCTTTTTGCAGAGGAGAACTTGCTAAATGCGCAGGTCAATCTCTCCAATGCTAAGAAAGACTTTATTCTAAATTCATTTAATTTAAAAGCATTAATCGGTAATCTGACTGCCGAAGACATTTCACTGCTGAGCGAGTCCTTAAACTAACTTTTTATTTTTTTAATGGCTTCGCTGGTGGATAACCCCTCGACCAAATCGATCAGCTCGACTTTTCCTCCGTAGGCTTCAACAATCTCCCTGCCAATAACCTCATCAATCGAATAATCTGCACCCTTAACAAGTAATTGAGGCTTAATTGCTGAAATCAATTTTTCAGGCGTATCCTCAGAGAATTCAATCAGATAATCGATAGCACTTAAGCCACCTAGAACTTGCATTCTATTATAAAGATTATTAATTGGTCTTGTATCACCTTTAAGTCGCCTCACTGAGTCGTCAGAATTAACTCCAATACACAAAATATCTCCTCTTCTTTTTGCTTCATTCAAATAGCTCACATGACCGGCATGCAGAAGATCAAAGCAACCGTTTGTAAAGACGATTTTTTTCATTAATTCTTTGTGCGACTCTAAAAGACTTATTAGCTCACTTAATTCAGTCTCTTTAAATATCTTCTTTTGCTGACCCTGATTCGCTTTTGCTTCAGCCAATGAGACAACGGCTGCACCTCTTTTTCTTACTGAAACACCGGCAGCCTTGTTAGCAAGGCTTGAAGATTCTAAAAAGGAATTGCCATTCATTAATCCAAATGCAAAAAAAGCAATCACCGTGTCCCCTGCACCGGTAACATCATATACATCATTATTAATTGCTGGAATATGATGATGCTGATCATCAAAAAATAGGGACATACCCTCTGGGCCACGAGTAACAAGGAGCGCCTCCAGGTTTAGTTGTTGCAATAATATAAATCCATTAGAAATAAAAATTTCTTCATTTTCATAAGGCCCCATAATCTGCTCAAATTCCTTTAAATTTGGAGTAATCACAGAAGCATTTTTATACTTTTTAAAGTCATTACCCTTAGGGTCAACAATAATTTTAGATCTGGCCTTTCTTAATCTATTGATGATGTCTTGAACCGAGCTCAGGGTTCCTTTTGCATAGTCTGAGAGAACAATTAAATCATGACCATCCTTCAAAGTGTCTACAGCATCAACCACTAACTTACCAAGCCCTTGATTGACTTTTTCTTTGTCAATTCTGATTACTTGTTGGCTCCCAGAAAAAATTCTTAATTTATTAATGGTTTGGTAATCACCATGCTCAATTGGAATAAATTTAATTTTTTGCGATTCAATAATTTTCTTTAATTGCTCTGCTTCTTTGTCAATGCCAATAAGACCGACTAATGTCACCTCAATTCCAAGGTAAGCTAGATTAGCGGCTACGTTCCCAGCTCCACCAAGTTTAAAATTTTCATCCGTAATTTTGATGATAGGAACCGGGGCTTCAGGCGAAATTCTATGGGTATCACCTAGCCAGTACTCATCGAGCATGACATCTCCAATCACAAGAGCTTTCATAGCTTGAATCTCATGAATTATTCTCTGTCATTTGCATGGGTTAAGGATAACCCAAAAGGCGTCTAATAGTGATTTTTTAGCCACATTTTGAGTAACCACAAGTCAGACAAGTCAAGCAACCATCCATCATAATGGCAGAAACTGAACTGCACTTGTCACACATTTTAGCTCCTGGTGGTGTAGCTTCACTTTGCTGTGTTTGCTTCATAGCCCCTTGGATTAGTGCTTCTTTTTTTTGCTTAATTAACGTTTCCTGCTCTGTGCTTATTTTT
>JAURFX010000043.1 GCA_030834065.1 Gammaproteobacteria bacterium | reverse complement strand
GGTTTTTCAATTTCAAGAATTTCTAAAACATCTTCAATTGTTAAAGGCTCAAAGTATAACCTATCCGAAGTATCAAAATCGGTTGAAACGGTCTCGGGATTACAATTAATCATAATCGACTCATAACCTGCCTCCCTTAATGCATAGGACGCATGCACGCAACAATAATCAAACTCAATGCCTTGTCCAATACGATTCGGACCGCCGCCTAAAATTGCAATTTTTTTATTATTGGTAGGTTTTGATTCACATTCTTCATCATAGGTGGAATACATATAAGCCGTATTCGTGGCAAACTCTGCAGAGCAGGTATCTACTCTTTTAAATACTGGCCTGACTCCTAATGCTTTTCTACGATCTGAAAACTCCCTCTCAGTTGTTCCAAATAGCCTCGCTAAAGTCTTATCGCTAAAGCCTTTTGATTTTAAAGAAAACAACATGGAAGCATTAATCGACTTAATATCAAGAGAGGAGATATGCTTTTCAATGTTAATGATCTCTTCAATATATTTTAAAAACCAAGGATCAATCCTAGTCATATCGTAAATTTCCTCGCCACTGTAGCCTGCACGATATGCATCTGCTACATAAAGGATGCGATTCGCTTTTGGATGAGATAATTCATGGGTAATAACTTCATCAAAATCAGGATTATCTTTACTAATCACTGAATTAAAGCCATCGATGCCAATCTCAAGTCCACGGAGAGCTTTTTGTAAGGACTCCTGAAAGTTTCTGCCAATCGCCATCACCTCGCCAACAGATTTCATCTGCGTTGTGAGATGCGGATCTGCGCCTTTAAACTTTTCAAATGCAAAACGAGGAATCTTGGTCACTACATAGTCAATCGTTGGCTCAAAAGAGCTTGGTGTCAGCCCACCAGTGATCTCATTTTTTAATTCATCTAATGTAAACCCAACGGCAAGCTTTGCAGCTACCTTCGCAATTGGAAATCCTGTTGCTTTAGAAGCTAACGCTGATGATCTAGAAACTCTTGGATTCATCTCGATAACAATCAATTTTCCATCCTTTGGATTAACTGCAAACTGAACATTAGAGCCTCCAGTTTCAACGCCAATTTTTCTAAGAACAGCAATGGATGCATTCCGCATACGTTGATACTCTTTATCAGTTAAGGTTTGCGCAGGAGCCACAGTGATTGAATCTCCTGTATGAACACCCATTGGGTCAAGATTTTCAATAGAGCAGATAATAATGCAGTTATCCTTCTTATCACGAACAACCTCCATTTCAAATTCTTTCCAACCAATAATTGATTCTTCAATTAGCACCTCATCAGTAGGTGATTCATAAAGGCCTCTCTTAACAATGGTTTCAAACTCATCAGAGTTATAGGCAATCCCCCCGCCTGTACCCCCCAGCGTAAATGAGGGCCTGATAATGACAGGGTAGCCAAATTCTTTTTGAACTATTTTTGCTTGATCCAATGTTTTAGCAATACAAGATTTTGGTACTGCAAGTCCTATCTCTGTCATTGCATTTCTAAAAAGCTCTCGATCCTCTGCCATATCAATAGCTTCTTTGGTGGCACCGATCATCTCGACAGAATATTTAGCTAATACACCTCTACTTGCTAGATCTAAGGCACAATTAAGAGCCGTCTGTCCGCCCATCGTTGGAAGTATAGCGTCAGGCCTCTCTGCATCGATAATTTTAGCAACCACCTCCCAGGTAATTGGCTCAATGTAAATTGCATCAGCCGTTTGCGGGTCGGTCATAATGGTTGCTGGATTTGAATTCACTAAAACTACAGAAAACCCCTCTTCTTTAAGAGCTTTGCATGCCTGAACTCCAGAATAATCAAACTCACAAGCCTGGCCTATAACTATAGGCCCTGCCCCAAGGATAAGTATTTTGTTGATGTCTTTTCTTTTAGGCATTACTTTAATTTAATTATCTAAACTATTGTTTTAATTGAATTTATAAAATTAATAAATATATTTTTTATGTCATGGGGCCCAGGGCTTGCTTCTGGATGGCCTTGAAATGAGTAAGCAGGCTTGTCTTTGACCTTGATCCCTTGGATTGAATTATCAAAGAGTGATCGATGGGTGACCTCTATGTTACTAAAATCAGAATCTTCGCTTATTGCAAAACCATGATTTTGGCTAGTGATAAAGACTTTTTTGCTTTTCAAGTCAATAACTGGGTGATTTGCCCCATGATGTCCAAATTTCATTTTTTCAGTTTTAGCTCCCGCACTTATGCCTAATAATTGATGCCCAAGGCATATTCCAAAGAGTGGTATATTATAATTTAGGGCGGTACGTATTAAATTGATGGCATAGTCACATGGCTCGGGATCACCGGGTCCATTTGATAAAAAGATACCATCGGGACTCAAATGCATAACTTCCTCATAGCTAGTTTTCGCATTCACAACAGTAATCTTAAGACCGAGCGAAACAAGTATATTAAGAATGTTACGCTTCACTCCGTAGTCCATAACAACAACATGTTTGCCAGTAACTGGCTTTGAATCAGTTAATTCGGTAAATTCAGCAATTTCTTGGTTTTCCCAAGTATATGTTTCTTTTGTAGAAACAAATTGGGCCAAGTCTAGCCCTTTAAGCAAAGGAATATTTTTAATTAAATCTAGCGCCCCTTTCGCATCTGATGAATTTGTCATGATTGAGCCTCTTTGAGCGCCCTTCTCCCTTATAATGCGTGTTAATTTTCTTGTATCTATGCCCGCGATAGCTACAATTTTTTTTCTCTTTAAAAATACATCTAGTGACTCAACAGCTCTGTAATTGGAAGCAATAAGGCTTACTTCTTTAATGATAAGCCCTGAAACATGTGGTTCTGCTGATTCATCGTCATCGGGGTTAACGCCAACATTACCAATATGTGGATAGGTCAATGTGACAATCTGTTTGCAATAGGAAGGGTCAGTAATGATCTCTTGATAGCCTGTGGGAGATGTATTAAATACTACCTCACCTGTGGCAGAGCCTTCAAAACCAATAGAGATACCTTTAAAAATCGTTCCATCTTCTAAGGCTAAGACGGCTGGTATCACTGAACCTAAGCTCCTTCTTCTGGGTGTCTAAATAGAGATAAAGTTGACGACACTATCAAACTTTAGCAAGAACTACATCATGGAGTCTTAGGAGTGTATTTTATATGTTAGGTAGCTTGATGATCAAGCTTTATCTAGTATTAAATCCTTCATATTAAAAAAACCGCTTTCCTTTTTAGTGATCCACTTAGCGGCCTCAATCGCTCCAAGAGCAAAAACATCACGGCTCTTTGCATCATGTGTAAAAATGAGATCCTCCTTTTCACCATGAAAAGTGACGATATGCCTTCCAATGACGTCACCAACCCTCTCAGAGGATATCTCAATATTTTTTTGATAAATAGATAACAGTTCAGAAATGGAAATTGCTGTTCCTGACGGAGCGTCGAGTTTATTTACATGATGGACATCATGAATGGTGACCCTTGTTTCGGGAGGAAAGTTTCTTGCGCTTTGTTCTATGAGGTTTTTGAACTGATTCATACCTACGCTCATATTTTGATCATAGAATATTGGGATATGCTTAGATGCTTTATTTAGCAGCAAGAGCTGCTCTGAATTGATACCTGTGACTCCGATGACATAGGGTATATTTGTTTTCACAATGCAGTCTAGGTGATCCGTTACGCTGTCTTGCAAAGAGAAATCAATGCACACATCACTGTCTTGCAAAACCTCCTCTAATTGATCAGAAAATGAAATTTTGAGGCTACTATCTTGATAGGCAATCTTATGCAAAAAAGGGCTGGTGCTTCTGCAATATGCGCCTGAGCACACGACTTCTTTATCAGAAGATACAAGAGAAAGAATGGATTGCCCCATCCTGCCTGTAGATCCCAACAAGCTTATCTTGATCATTACTTACCCAGCTTATCTAAAAAGTCTTTAGCCCGATCTAACCAACTTGTTGAACGAGGACTATGAGTATTCTCCTTAACATCTAAGCTTTGATCAAATTTTTTCAACATCTCTTTCTGAGTATCTGTGAGATTGACTGGTGTCTCAACATGAACATGGCAGTAAATATCACCTACAGCGCTTGACCTTAATGACTTAACTCCTTTGCCTCGAAGTCTAAAGATTTTTCCTGACTGGGTTTCGGGTGGAATTTTAAGCGAAAGATGACCTTCTAACGTCGGCACTTGTATTTGATCTCCAATTACTGCAGTAGCAAAACTTATCGGTATATTGCAGTGCAAATCTTGAGACTCTCTAGTAAAGATGGGGTGATCTAGAAGGACAATATCGACAAATAAGTCACCTGATGGGCCACCATTACGACCGGCTTCACCTTCTCCTGACAGCCTAATACGGTCGGCCTCATCGACACCTGCAGGAATCTTAACGGTTAGTTTCTTTCTCTTTTTTACTCTTCCTGCGCCTGTACACTCACCGCAAGGAGACGATATAACCTTACCCTCACCTTTACATTTTGGGCAAGTCTGTTGCACAGAGAAAAAACCCTGAGAAACACGAACCTGGCCTTCTCCATGGCATGTACTGCAATCTATTGGAGATGTTCCAGGCTCAGATCCTGACCCTGAACATCTATTACAAGCGACCTGTGTGGGTACCTCAATGTCTATACTGGAGCCAAAAACTGCCTGCTCTAAGGTTAGCTCTAACTCATACCTTAAGTCCGAACCTCGGTAAACCCTGGTTTTTCTTGTCCTACTAGCGCCCCCAAAGATATCTCCAAACACATCACCAAAGATATCTGAGAAAGCATCGGAGCCAGAAAATCCGCCGCCCATCCCCTGAGCATTAACCCCATCATGTCCAAATTGATCATAAAGTTGTTTCTTTTTGGGGTCAGAGAGGACATCGTAAGCCTCTTGAATCTCTTTAAATTTATCCGAAGCAGTCGCATCATCAGGATTTCTATCCGGATGATGCTTCATTGCAAGCTTCCTGTATGCCTTTTTAAGCTCCTGTTCAGAGGAATTTTTTTGGCATCCTAGGACTTCATAATAATCCCGCTTAGCCAAACTTAGGCATCCTTATCAGCTGTTTTAGAATCATCAACCTCTTCAAACTCACCATCAACAACATCTTTCTCCACTTTGTTATCAGTATTTTTTGACTCGTTTGCAGCTTCTTTAGCTTTTTCCTCATAAAGTTTTTGGGCAAGTGGAGCAGAGACCTCAGATAAAGCTCTTGCCTTTGTATCGATGGTATCTTTATTGTCTCCTTTAAGTGCTTCCTTTAGCTCTGCGGATGCTGTTTCAATTTTTGCTCGCTCTTCCTGATCAACCTTTTCTCCAAGCTCGGATAAAGTTTTTTCAGTTGCATGAACTAGAGCATCGCCTTGGTTTTTTGCATCAGCTAACTCTTTAAACTTTTTATCTTCCTCAGCATGCGCCTCGGCATCTGCGATCATTTTTTCTATTTCTTCATCGCTCAAACCTGATGAAGCTTTAATGATAATTTTTTGCTGTTTGCCAGTTGCCTTATCCTTGGCAGTCACGTTGAGTATCCCGTTTGCATCAATATCAAAGGCAACCTCAATTTGAGGCATACCTCTTGGTGCTGCAGGTAGCTCAGTCAAGTCAAACCGACCTAAGCTCTTATTATCAGAAGCTCTTTCGCGTTCACCTTGTAATACATGAATTGTAACTGCTGTCTGATTGTCTTCTGCTGTAGAAAAGACCTGCTCTTTCTTGGTAGGTATCGTTGTATTCTTTTCGATCAGTTTTGTCATCACGCCACCAAGTGTCTCAATGCCTAGCGACAGTGGTGTTACATCAAGCAAAAGTACATCCTTAACGTTTCCAGATAGAACACCGGCTTGGATTGCGGCACCTACAGCAACTGCCTCGTCAGGATTAACATCCTTCTTAGGATCTTTACCAAAGTATAATTTAACTTCCTCCTGCACCTTAGGCATTCTTGTCTGGCCACCAACTAGAATGACATCATGAATATCACTGGTAGAAAGGCCTGCATCTTTTAAAGCAATCTTGCATGGCTCAATCGTTCGTACAATTAAATCCTCGACAAGGGCCTCTAATTTGGCACGCGTCAAACTGATATTTAAGTGCTTTGGCCCGCTTGCATCAGCAGTCACATAGGGAAGATTGATTTCTGTTTGCTGTTTTGAAGAGAGCTCAATTTTAGCCTTCTCAGAAGCATCCTTAAGACGCTGTTTGGCTAAAGTATCAGAAGATAAATCTATACCGGATTCATTCTTAAATTCTTTAATTAAAAAATTTATGATTCTGTTATCAAAGTCTTCGCCACCTAAAAAGGTATCCCCATTGGTAGCAAGAACTTCAAATTGCTTCTCTCCGTCTACATCGACAATCTCAATAATCGAGATATCAAAAGTACCGCCACCTAAATCATAGACTGCAACTTTTCGCTCTCCCTTACCTTTATCAATACCGTAGGCAAGGGCAGCAGCGGTTGGTTCATTAATTATTCTTTTTACCTCAAGACCTGCAATCTTACCTGCATCTTTAGTAGCTTGCCTTTGTGAATCATTAAAATAGGCTGGTACAGTTATGACAGCCTCTGTCACCTTTTCGCCTAGGTACTCTTCTGCGGTTTGTTTCATCTTAGTCAATATTCTTGCAGCAACCTCAGGCGGAGCCATTTTCTTTCCATTAGCCTCGACCCAGGCATCGCCGTTATCTGCCTCGACAATCTTAAATGGGACAGTTTTGGTTTCCTTTTGAACTGTCTCATCCTTAAATTTCCTTCCAATCAAACGTTTGGTTGCAAATAAAGTATTTTCTGGATTTGTTACAGCTTGTCTTTTTGCCGTTTGTCCTACAAGGACCTCAGAGCCATCTTTGGTAAAAGCCACAATAGAGGGAGTAGTACGATCTCCTTCGCTATTCTCTATAACTTTTGATTTATCACCATCCATGATGGCTACACAAGAATTTGTGGTTCCTAAATCAATTCCAATTATTCTACCCATTGAATTTTCTCCAATTCAGTTATTTATGTTTCTAAATATGGGATTAAAATTAACTATTTCAAGAAGAAATTAAGATTTTTTTGAGACAATCACTCGGGCTGCTCGGAGTACCCTATCATGCAATTTGAATCCCTTTTGAATGACCTCAAGGATAGTTCCCTCTTCCTTTGTGTCATCGACTTGCATGACCATAGCTTCATGAAGATTGGGATCAAAAATTCTCCCTTTTGGAATGATGGTCTCTACTCCATAATTTTCTAAGCAGCTATCAAAGAGCTTAAGTGTTGCTTCTAGCCCTGCTTTAAGAGATTCGGGCATTTCCTTTTCTGAGGCTTGCATAGCTAAATCAAGGCTATCTCTCACTGGCACTAACGATCCAAGTATTCCCTCTGAGCCATACTTACGTGCATTTTCCAAATCTTTTTGATGTCTTTTTCTTATATTCTCAAGCTCTGCTGCCGCTCTTAAAATCTTATCATTGAGTTCAGCAATAACCTCTTCGGCTGTCGGTTCCTGTTGCTCCTCGGATGTATCAACAGGCTCCGCTTCAGGCTCTAATTGGTTCTCGCTTTCTTTAGCTAAATCTTTATCTTCGCTCATACTAACTAATATATGGTCAATTATCAGATTTCAAGGCACTGGATATAAATTTTGCAGTTAGATCAACAATAGGTACGACCTTATCATAAGGCATTCTTGTTGGGCCTACGACACCGAGAACACCAATTGAGTCATCAGCGGTTTTATATGGCGCAGTTACGACAGAGCATTCATCGAAAATCTCATATCCGGATTCTTTTCCAATATAAATTTTTACTCCAGGGCTGGCGATGGTTTTGTCAAGCAGGTGAATCAAGTCTCTTTTTTGAGAAAACGCCTCAAACATTTGTTTTAACTTTTGAACATCAGCCAATTCTTTAATATCCATAAGATTCGTCTCGCCTGAGATCAAAATTTCTGTATCCTTATTGTCGTGACTGTCTTCAGTAATTTGTAAGGCTTTCATCATAAGCTCTGAAATTGAAGTGCGCATGGAAGTAAGATCAGAGAATAAGTCTTTTCTAATCTCAGAGAGTAGCCTTCCTGATAAGCGCTCATTTAAATAGCTCGCGCACAAGGACAGCTCCTCAGTACTGAATTCCTTATTGACAAAAAGTACTCTGTTTTGAACTTCGTAATTATCAAGTATCAATACCGCGAGCACCCTATCTGTAGACAAGCGAAGAAATTCGATCTTTGTAAAATATGACTGCTTTTGCTTAGGAATCGAAATTAAGCTTGCTAGCTTGGTAATACCTGAGAGTGCGTCGCTCGCACTTTTAATAAGTCCTTGCTTTGATTGTCTAGAATTTTCAATATCTGAGAGTGATTCAAACGACTTAATGGAGGCATCAAAATTAACCAGTGCGTCAACAAAGAATCGATACCCTCTATCGGTGGGAACCCTTCCAGATGAGGTATGTATCGAAGAAATAAGACCTTGCTCTTCCAGATCAGCGAGAATGTTACGGATCGTTGCTGGACTTAAGTCCATACCTGAGTCTATCGCAAGCGCTTTGGACGCCACGGGTATTCCCTCATCGATGTAGCGCTCGATTAAAGCCTTCAACAGCCTTTGGGCCCTTACTGAGGGTGTAGTTTCTTTAATGCTTGTCAAAAACAAAAACTCCTGAATTCAATAGTGCCTTAGGATTATAATAATATGATTGATTAATGAAAAGAACTAGACGCTAACAGCATGAATGTAAAACAAAAAATACGTTTTAATAAAATCGGCATATGGGCAGATTTTGATATTGCTAAAATTGGTTCATTGGCTGATCAAGCTATACGATTG
>JAURFX010000051.1 GCA_030834065.1 Gammaproteobacteria bacterium | reverse complement strand
TCCTCAAAATTGGCTAAGGTTAAAGATCAGGTCGTTCGACTTCAAAATCATTTGAAAGCAATTGAGACAAACAGTAGCCTATCCATTAAAGACCTCAAGGCCCTTAACAGAGAGCTTACCCTGGGAGAAACCCAAGCCAGAAGAGCAAAAAAAGAAATGGTTGAGGCAAACCTAAGGCTTGTCATTTCTATTGCAAAAAAATATACCAATAGGGGTCTTCAATTCTTGGATCTGATTCAAGAAGGAAACATTGGCCTCATGAAGGCAGTTGATAAGTTTGAATACCGTCGTGGTTATAAATTTTCAACCTATGCAACTTGGTGGATCCGTCAGGCAATCACAAGATCAATTGCTGATCAAGCAAGAACGATTAGAATCCCAGTACATATGATTGAAACCATCAATAAACTTAATCGTATAACAAGGCAAATGGTGCAAGAAAAAGGTCGCGAGCCTACACCCGAGGAGCTATCCAAAGAGATGGACATGCCAGAAGATAAGGTCAGACGTGTATTAAAAATTTCCAAGGAGCCTATCTCTATGGAAACCCCTGTGGGTGATGACGAGGATTCACACCTAGGAGACTTTATTGAGGATATTGATGCAGACCTCCCAGACGATTCAGCCACGCAAGAGGGTCTTAAAGAAACCACTAGGCACGTGCTCTCTGGCTTAACGCCAAGAGAGTCTAAAGTGCTCAGGATGCGATTCGGTATTGAAATGAATACTGATCATACCCTTGAGGAGGTTGGCAAACAGTTTGATGTGACCCGGGAACGGATCCGACAAATCGAAGCGAAAGCATTGAGAAAATTAAGGCATCCTTCAAGATCTGAACAGCTCAAAAGCTTTCTAAAAGACGACTAACTAAGCGATCTTAAGAATTTGCGCCTCATTGAGCGAGAAATAACGCTCAATGGAACTGAAAACCTTTTTTTCCTCATGCGTTAAGAGGGTCTCTTTGAGCCGTTCAATTTCTTCCATGTACTCCTCTCTGAGTGGCCATGGTCCTTTAGATTCCCAACGGGTATGAGTTAATTTGAGGATGTACTCCTTGATATCACTGCCAATTGATTTAGGCGCTATTTGAAAGAGAATCCGATACGCAAACTCCTTAGCACGATAATCATTAAACTGATGCACTAAAATAATTTTTTTCTTTAAGTCTCTCTCCTCATGAAACTGTCGAAAGAGCTCCTTGTCGTTTTGAGAGAAAAATTTCTGATAAATGGTTTGTTCGATATGCTCACGATAAGGCCATGATTTTCTCTCCATGTCTGATGCAGCAAATAAAATCTTATTTCTCCATTCAAAATTGCTTAAATAACTTGTCGCATGACTATTCATTTCAGACGGATCCATACCAAAGTCAAAGTCAAATTTACTTATATCAAAAAGACTTTGTGACTGATTAATTTTAATAATCTTAAATGGAGACTCAGTATAGGGCTTAGAGAGATAGTGAGTGATTTCTCTGTACTCTAAATTAATAATTTCATCTACTGGATAAGACAAGTCAACGCAGATAGCCTCGTTAGGGTTACTAGGATTAAAGCCAAGGCATGTTAATGGATAATTCCAGAATGTTCCGTACGGCTGGTAACGGTAGCCAAGGACTTTTGTTTCTAAGAGGAAATTTTTAAAGCTGTCTTTGGTTGACTGTTGAATAAAGTCCTCAAATAAATCTCCAACCTCCTCTTTTAGAAATTTTGTCATTGTAATTAAAAGTTCTACATCAAATCTGGCATCATGAGCATTAGCCGTATCCATGCCAATGGCATGCGCCACAGATGAAAGGCTACAGATGGGATTGCCTTTTTTATTTAACTCAAAAGGAATGAGTGCCGGTTTTAGTTGACTCACCAACCGAACCAAATAGAGCAGATCAATCCGACCATTCCCATTAGTATTTGTGACAAAAGGATCAAGCAGATTCCAGAAGAATTGCTTTCGGTAAAGCTCTTCATCAAATCGATGCCCATTATAAGTTATAAAAATCCCCGGACTCGTACCAGTCCAAAGATTCCATTTATTATGAATCGACTTCATCATTTCGTAGTGGTGATACCTTGAGTCTAGGGTCGCATCTTGCTTATGTATTAAATAGGACTCTGGTGATGGCAAGTTCCACGGGAGCGGTCTACAAGAGACATTGTGCTCATCTCTTTTGATAAAATCAGTATCGGTGAGAACGGATGAAGACTGTATGATTTGATTAAAGTCTAAATGATCTTTTCCTGTGGTTTCTGTATCGCTAAATATTAAGTTCTCTATGTTCATTATGTTTCCTAACTAATTGAGAATAGGATAAACTCGATATACGACAAATAGTGTCGCAAATAAATGAATACAGCAATTAGATACATAGAACTCCTCAGACTAATCCCGCGATTCCCTCAAAAAAAATCGCTGTATGACCTACGAAAATCTCTTGCAGAGCTTGGCTATCAAGTGAGTGATAGAACGATTCAAAGAGATCTAAAAAAACTTGAATCCAGCTTTGGGTTAATTTGTGATGACAGGAGCATCCCCTATGGATGGTCTTTTGCAAAAGATGCAAACTACATTGACTTATCGGCTCTTGATGAGCCTGAGGCAATGTTTCTGTCATTATTCAAAGAACAATTTGATGGAATTATTAATCTTAAGGAACTTCCAAGAATAAATAACCTCTTTAAACGATCAGAAGCAATTGTTCAAAGCAAAGCTTTAAAAAAAGGAAACTGGAATAAAAAGATTAGATTTGTTGATGCAACCCACAGATACCTTCCGCCAACAATGGACGAAAAATTGGTTGCAAAAATTATTAAAGCAACTCTCACTAACTTTCAAATTCTTGGAACTTATCAATCAAGAGAATCAAAAAAAAGTAGCCAGCATATCTATAACCCTCTTGGAATTGTTTCTCATGGAGTTGTTAAAAGATTAGTCTGCACCAGAAATAAAGAGGAACTCATTAGGCAACTTCCCATACATCGATTCAGAGCCGTCGAAGTTCTTACAATTAAAGCATTCGTTCCTCAGAATTTTGATTTGGATGATTATATTGCATCAGGATTTCTTGAATACATTCATAATGCATCGATAAGCTTAGTAGCAGAGCTACATCCAAAGGCGGGCTATCATTTATTTGAGACACCGTTCTCAAAAAATCAACGTACTACCTTTGATACTAAGAGAAACAAAATTATTTTAGAGGCAGAGGTAGCCGATACTGAGACACTGAGAAGATGGATTTTAAGCTTTGGCAGTCAAATTAATATTCGATCTCCCAAATATCTTCGCAATATTGTAGCCAATGAACATCAAGAAGCATTAAAATAGACTCTTCTCGGGCCTGTAGCTCAGTTGGTTAGAGCAGTGGACTCATAATCCATTGGTCGTAGGTTCAAGTCCTACCGGGCCCACCATTCACTATTATAGAAATTCTTTTTGAAAAACGCTTGAGTAGTAATCAGAACACCATATACTGTCGTCTTCACTAGTAGCTGGATAAAAAAGTAATTCTCTTTTTACAAAAATATGCATCAAAAAAATATCAGGAATATAGCAATCATTGCTCACGTCGATCATGGAAAAACTACCCTGGTTGATAAATTACTTCAGCAGTCTGGTGGTCTGGATCGTAAGAATATCGATGCAGTTTGTATTATGGATTCTAACGATCAGGAAAAAGAGAGGGGTATTACGATAGTTGCAAAAAATACAGCAATTCAGTGGAAAAATCATCATATTAATATCGTAGATACCCCAGGTCATGCTGACTTTGGAGGAGAAGTAGAAAGGATTCTGTCAATGGTCGATTCAGTCCTATTATTGGTAGATGCTGTTGATGGGCCAATGCCACAGACAAGGTTCGTAACTCAGAAAGCCTTTGAGAAAGGATTATGTCCAATTCTGGTAGTTAATAAAATTGATAGGCCTGAGGCAAGACCTTATTGGGTAATCGATCAGGTGTTTCAATTATTTGATAACCTTGGCGGTACTAACGAGCAATTAGATTTTTCAATCATTTATGCATCTGCATTAAAGGGAATAGCTGGCAATAAACCCGAAGCTCTTGCATCTGACATGACGCCCTTGCTTGATATGATTATAGATAAAGTCAAACCTCCAGCAGTCGATAGAAACTCTCCATTTAGAATGCAAATTAGTGCTCTTGATTACAATTCATACGTTGGAACAATCGGGATAGGAAGGATAACCGCAGGCTCTGTTAAACCAAACGATAGAATCATAGTTGCTAATGAGAAAAAAATACCCAGAAAAGCAAAGGTACTACAAGTTCTGAGTCATGTTGGGCTCGAGAGGGTTGAGGTCCCTGAGGCCCATGCAGGAGATATCGTATGTATTACCGGTATAGATGCTTTAAGCATTTCAGATACCCTATGTGATCCTGACCATCCCAATCCTTTGCCATCGCTTAGAGTTGATGAGCCCACAGTAAGCATGATTTTTCAGGTTAATGATTCCCCTTTTGCTGGGAAAGAGGGAAAATATGTTACTGCTAGAAATATCAAAGATAGGCTGGATCAGGAATTAATTCACAATGTTGCCTTGCGCGTCGAGCAAGGAGAATCTCAAGATAAATTTAAAGTATCTGGACGAGGAGAGCTTCATTTGTCCGTGCTGATAGAATCTATGCGAAGAGAAAATTTTGAGCTTGCTGTTTCTAAGCCGCAGGTTGTTCAAAAAATCATTGATGAAGAAGTGCATGAACCTTATGAGCTTGCTGTGATAGATATTGAGGATATTCATCAGGGACCAATCATGGAGCAGATGGGGCTCAGGAAAGGGGATCTTAAGGGTATTCAAGTCATAGAGAATGGTAGGTTGCGTATGGATTTTATTGTGCCCTCGAGAGGCTTGATTGGTTTTCGCTCAAGCTTCTTAACTTTAACTCAGGGCACTGGCATTCTTACCAGTGTTTTTGATCACTATGGTCCAGCTAAGAAAGGAGAGATAGCCAAGAGACAAAACGGCGTATTGGTATCAATGATCGGCGGTAAAACTTTGGCCTATTCACTCTTTAATTTGCAAAACAGAGGAAAAATGTTTGTAGGCCATGGAACAGATGTATATAAGGGACAAATTGTTGGACTGCATTCAAGAGATAACGACCTTCCTGTAAATCCAACCAAAGCTAAACAACTAACTAATATTCGTGCAGCAGGCACTGATGAAAACCTAATATTGATTCCACATATACAGCATACTTTAGAGCAAGCATTAGAATTTATTGAAGATGATGAGCTTGTGGAGGTGACGCCAAAAAGTATTCGTTTAAGAAAAAAGATCATTAGATAGGATCATTTTTCCCAGTCTTTCAAATTGCCGTTAATAAATCAATTTTCGTTGACCTCAGCGTAAACATCACTTGTCCCGTCTCGATATAAAATCAAAACTTCATAGGGTATAAAGCGATCTCCTACCTCCATACCGGGCGAACCGATTGGCATGCCAGGCACAGAGAGACCTAGAGCATCAGGGTGGCTCTCTGAAAGAAACTGTGCAATAAATTGACTTGGCACATGTCCTTCAAAAATATAACCCTCTGGTGATACGGCTGTGTGACATGACCTGTATTGGGGTCTTATGTCATGCATATCTTTAATTTCATTTAAATTATCGTGGTCCTGGGTAAATGCATTGAAACCATTATCCTTAATATGCTGTACCCAATTGATACAGCAACCACATGCAGGGGTCTTATGCACTAATAATGAAGTTTCGTCATGAGAGCTTTGTTCCTGAGCGAAGGTATAACCTGCCGTTAATAGGTATATGTAAATGGTCAGCATTAAAAAATTTTTATACATCGCGCTATTGATCTCCAGAGTTAAAAATAATACCAGCTTTTCTAAGCCTTTGAATGAGTGCATCTCCAAGACCTGTTGCGCTTGTGAGGACACCTCCAAATTTTTCGCCTCCGGGCAGCCTGTCGCGGTCTTTGATAAGACACAGTGCTGCCTCCACGACAAACAAGGAGGTTACCTTATAACCGGGATCACCCTGACCTCTTATGCTGAAAACCTTGGTCTCCCCAGTCTCGGTCTCAGCGATGAATCTACAATTAAACCAACCCGACTCCTGTAGTTCCCTGGAGGGTCCTTGGCCTGGCTTTTTTAAGAATGATCGAAAGATTTTTCTCAAGGGTGAAAAGAGGATTAATTTAAATAAAGCCAAGGCAATCAGCATAAGATAAGCACTGAACTTACTTTTAAAGAATGCAAATTCTCGGTACACAAAATCATTGCCGTAGGTCCTGCCTTGTAACTGAAATAGCCCAGCACTTCTCCTCACTACCCGAGTATTGGCCGCAGCCATGATAAAGGGCGCTGACCATCCGTTGAGCTTTTCAATTTTTTTTACCCCAGGCTTTGAGCGACTCTGTCTTTTTTGTT
>JAURFX010000014.1 GCA_030834065.1 Gammaproteobacteria bacterium | reverse complement strand
TATTTGAAAAACTCTCTTTTAATGGAAATTCGAAATTGCTAGCGAAATAGGCATAGTCAGGAAAAATTACTCTATCAAAATCATCTCCAGTTTCTAACCCAAGGTTGGATTGATTGGCTTCGGATAAAGTAAATATTTGAAGATCATTAGCAAAGGAATATTTTATTTGGGGAATTAGATTTGTAAGATCTCTTCGTTGACCGAAAACAATTAGAAAATCTATGTCATTTCTTCGTCTGGGTACGAAAGATATAATTCTGGGTAGATTTGCATTTAATCTTTCTAATCTAGTATTACTTTGTTCAATCAGTAATGCATCATTTATCATATCTAACTGATTGGTTGAATCTGACTCATATTCAAAAGAAATCAATTTACTTGATTCAGTAAAAAAATTATTTACATTTAGTAAGCTTGAGATTCGATCACCATAGTCATTATTTGGCACAAAAAGAATTCCATTTCTATCAGAATTTATAATTGGTTTGAAAGCGCTTAACTCATTACTTAGTTCATTTCTGAGGAAATAAGCATTTTGATGCATGCTTCTTAATTCATTAGATCCCTGATTTAATACTAAAAAAGGTAATGAGTTATATTGCTCAAGGAGTGCAGTAACCCTACTTTCTGAAAAAGGGCCAATAATGAAATCAGGCTGAAAATTATCTAAATCATTAAAAATATCTTCAAGTTCAGAAGAGCTATCAATGGATAAGATGCTCAACGAGCTACCTTGTATGAAGTTAAAATGACCAGACAAAAAACCATCCAATAATGAATTTGAAATTTGTGGAGCTGTTGAAAAGGGGAGGATGATAGCAATTCTGCTTGGAGGTTGCAGAGCAAAGTTTTGCTCATTGATTACTTCTTCGGCATTGCTACTTGTGGGTTCCTCGATATAATTTGAAGAAGTGCATGCGAAGAGAATCCAAAAAATTTGAAAAATACAAAATACTCTGGGAAATCTATTTATCATGACAGACATCGGTACTGTATATGTAGTATCTACTCCTATTGGAAATCTTGAAGATATAAGTTTAAGACTTAAGGCTACGTTAGGCAAAGTGAATCTAATAGCCTGTGAGGATACAAGACATACTAAAAAACTTCTCAGCTACCTAGGAATACAAACAAAGTTGGTAAGTTATCATAACTTTAATGAATCTTCTCAAGCGAAAAAAATTATTAATACTTTAATGGAAGGTAACGATGTCGCAATAGTATCTGATGCAGGCTGTCCTGTGATTTCAGATCCGGGGTATGAGCTAATTAAGCTTTGTCATGAAAATAAAATAAAAATTATAGGGATTCCAGGACCGAGTGCTGTTACAACTGCAATTTCAATTTCAGGAATGGGAGCTAATGGCTTCACATTTGAGGGTTTCTTCCCAAAGAAAAAAATTCAAAGAGAGGCCTTTATCGCTAGTATAAAAAAAAGCAATAAGCCAATTATATTTTTTGAATCAGTGCATAGAGTCAGAGCGACTATTGATTTTTTGATGCTTAATATACATTTTGATCATGAATGTTTTATGGGTAGAGAGCTAACCAAGAAGTTTGAGGAATATTTTATGGGAAGTTTGGGGGATCTGAATATTCATTTAAATAAATCATCAGACTCATTGAAAGGAGAGTATATTTTCATTATCCAAAAAACTAAAATTGATACAGAGGAAATTAATCATGGTTACCTAGAATTTCTAAAGTTTATAGATTTCGAGAAATTAGATAGCCAATCAATTAAAGAACTTTCAAGGATTACCGGTATCTCAAAAAATAAAATTTATCGAGAATATATTAAAAAAAATTGCTAGAATCGCCTTGGGAGTTAACTGTATAGTTGCTGTTCACGCAGAGGAAAGTCCGGACTTCTAAGGGGAGGGCGCCAGGTAATACCTGGGAGGTGAGAGCCTACGGAAAGTGCCACAGAAAATATACCGCTAAAAAAAGTAAGGGTGAAAAGGTGTGGTAAGAGCACACCGCATAATTAGTAATAGTTATGGCAAGGCAAACCCCGTCTGAAGCAAGGTCAAATAGAAGGATAATGATATGCCCCTTTATCTTCCTTGGGTAGACCGCACGAGCCAGATAGTGATATCTGGCCTAGATTAATAACTATACAAGACAGAATCCGGCTTATAGGTTAACTCCCTAAATATTAGCTTATCCACAATACTTAACAATTAATTCAAATTTACACTGTAAATCATTGAAAAGGTTCTCAGAAACAGTGTTTTTTTATTGAAAAAAATAACGTAACTTACTGTTTCTATTAAAAAAATTGGGATTTTTTATTGACACAAAACGCTACAAATGAAATTATAGTGACACAAAGTGGGAAATTGTGGGTTTTTAATGCTAAGAGGCACGAGTAAATTAACTGTTGATGCAAAAGGAAGACTGTCTTTGCCGGCTCGCTATAAATCTTTGTTTGGAGATGACGAGCAACATATATTTGTGATAACGGTTGATAAGGAGAGATGTCTTCTTATATACCCACTAAGAAATTGGGAGCTTGTTGAAAAGAGAATTGAAAATATACCCAACTTAAACCCAGAGATACGTCAATACCAAAGACTTATTCTTGGTTATGCACATGAGGTTGAAATAGATAAGAACAATAGAATTCTTATCAGTAAGGAATTAAGAGATTTTGCTACGATATCCAAAAAAGTAGTCCTCACAGGGCAAGGTAGAAAATTTGAGCTTTGGGACGATGCTTTATGGGATCAAAAGATGAATAACTGGCTTGAAAAATCAGTAAATGAAATTCCTGAGGATTTGAAAAATCTGACGATATGACTAAAGTCAAAGCATCAAATCAACACATACCGGTACTGCTAGAGGAAAGCATTAATTATCTCATTACAGATATCAATGGAATTTATATTGATGGAACTTACGGAAGAGGTGGCCACTCTGATCTCATTCTGAAAAAGCTTGGGGAAAATGGTTCTTTGTTTGCATTTGATAAAGACCCTGATGCCGAAAAAAATATTCAAAAAAAACATCTTAGCGATATTCGATTTGAGTTTATAAGAGCTGGTTTTGAAAATATTAATGATAAAAAAAATAATGAAAAATATAGCTCAAATTTAATTGGTATCTTAGTTGACTTAGGGATCTCGTCTCCACAAATTGATAATGCTTTAAGAGGCTTTAGTTTTCAAAGGGATGGAGAGTTGGATATGCGATTTGATAATACGCAGGGTAAAAGCGCATTCGATGTACTGAACAACTACTCAAAAGAACAGCTTATAAAAATATTCAAAGAATATGGAGAGGTTGAATCTCCTCGAAGGGTAGCAGAGAAGATTATTTTGCATAGGGAGAAATCTCAAATTAAAACTACCAAAGAATTAGCCAATATTTTATCAGCCAACCACTTTAGATTTAAAATTCATCCCGCAACTAAAGTTTTTCAGGCTCTAAGAATCGAAGTAAATGATGAGCTAAATAATTTAACTAAATTTCTTAAGGAAGCGCTTGAAATTATCAGCATTGGGGGAAGAATCTGTGTTATTTCCTTTCATTCTTTGGAGGATCGGATTGTTAAGAAGTTTATTTCTGAGCATGCAAATATAAATAAAGAACTTCTGCAATTGAGAGAATTACCCAAAAATTTTCAACCGAAAGTTAAAAAAGTTACAAATCTAATTAGACCGAGTGACATTGAAATAAAAAATAATCCAAGATCTCGTAGTGCAAGATTAAGAGTTTTCGAGAAAGTCGCATGATCAAGAAATTATTCATCTCTGACTTTATAAGAGTATTTGTTCTTTTTCTTTTAGTGATTGTATCCATAACATTCCTCTCACACATGAGGTATGAAAAAAGAACTCTTTTTGCAGAACAGCAAAATATAATTCGAGAGAGAGACCGACTAGAGGTTGAAAAAAATAGGTTATTACTCGAGAGAGATGTGCAAATGCTCTTGCCAAGAATTGAAGAGATTGCAAAAAATCAAATTGGTCTAGTTGAAATAGATAGTGAGGATTTAATCTTGGTGGTATTAAATGAAAGCCAATAAGCGGTATTTATTTAAAGCTATTAATTATAGATTTTATGTAATTTACATTATTCTTTTTAGTATATTCCTCTTAAGTATTGATCGACTCTATAGCGTTCAAATTACTGATCAAAGCTTCTTATCCTATCAGGCTGATAATAGGCAACTAAGAACCGTACCAATTACAGTAACCAGGGGGACCATTCGAGATAGAAATCATGAGCTCATTGCTATTAGCCTACCTGTAAATACGATTTGGGCAAATCCAAAAATCATTGATACCTCAAATGAGAACATAATTCACCTTGCAAACTTAATTGACATTGAACTTGATACTCTTTTATCTAGAGTTGAAAGCAACGCAAACAGAGAGTTTATTTATTTAAAAAGACATCTTTCTCCTGAGCATGCTGCCCAAGTTTTACAATTACAGATACCAGGTATTTTTTCTATGCGCGAATATAAGCGCTACTATCCTGCTGGAGAGAACCTTGCGCATCTAATTGGGTTTACAGATATTGATGAGCATGGCCAAGAGGGGTTAGAGCTATCATTTGAGCATTGGCTAGGTTCAGCTCCAGGAAGAAAACAAGTCTTAAGAGATCGCTTAGGAAGGGTTATTGAAGATATTAAGCTTATCGATGAGCCAACCTATGGACGAGATTTAATAACGTCCATAGACATGAGAATTCAGTATATAGCTTATCAAGAACTAAAAAGTGCGGTCACAGTAAATAATGCAAAATCAGGATCGATAATTGTAATTAATTCTGAATCTGGAGAAATTTTGGCCATGGCAAGCCAACCATTTTTTAATCCAAATAACAGACAAACATTTAATGCAGAAAATTATAGAAACAGAACTATTTCTGATGTCTACGAGCCTGGTTCGGCAATTAAGCCTTTTATTGTAGCTGCTGCACTTGAGTCAGGCTTATATGATGAAACGAGTCTAATTGACACAAGCCCAGGAAATTTATACGTAAGCGGAAGAAAGCTTACCGAGGATTCTATTGATCATGGATTAATGAGCTTATCTAATATCCTTGAGAGATCAAGCAATGTTGGTGCTGGATTGTTATCTTTATCATTAGATCCTGAGTTTACATATAATATTTTAAACAAATTTGGGTTTGGCAGAAGTATTTCTCTGGGATTGCCTGGAGAATCAAGGGGGACCCTGCGGTTACCAGATAGCTGGCAACAAATTGATCAAGCCTCAATATCTTATGGGTATGGCTTAAATACTAATCTAATTCAACTTGGGCAAGCCTATCAAGTAATTGCAAATGATGGACTCTATGTACCTCTTACCATACTCAGTCTGGAAGAGGATACCTCACTTCAAAATCAAGTTATTCAATCTGAAAATGCAATAAAAATTCAAACAATGCTTGAGAACGTTGTAATTTTTGGAACAGGTAGCAATGCACAAGTAGAAAATTATAGAGTTGGGGGTAAAACAGGCACGGCTTGGAAGTTTTCAAATGGGAGCTATGATGAAAATCTATATGTTGCATCTTTTGCAGGAATAGCACCTATCTCCAATCCAAAGTTTGTAGTTATAGTCGTCATAGATGAGCCTAATAATGGTCAATACTATGGAGGTGCAGTCGCAGCTCCTGTTTTTTCTAATGTAATGGAAGAGGTTTTGAGGATATACAATATCCCCCCAGATAGTTTCCATGAAGATGTAATCAAGAATGAACTCATTGCGAGTAGAAATGTTTTGCCATTAGGAATTAATGAAAATGCATTCTAAATTTCAATCTATGTCAGAACTTCCCTTAAGTCATTTTTCTGGATGTTATTTAAATGCTCAGGATGTTTGTAAGAACTCTATATATATAGCACTTAAGGGAAGCAAAACTCATGGCGCTGAATTTATTCCGCAGGCCTTAGCAAATGGAGCTTCACTCATACTAATGGATAAAGAAGATAGCTACCAACCGTTGTTGAGTAAAAAATATAAAATTTATAAATATCCAGATCTAAAAATAAACTTACCAACGATTGCAAAAGAGGTCTATAAAAATAGATCACAAGAGCTTATCGGTATAACTGGCACAAATGGTAAGACAACAGTCGCGTTTTTAATTTATAAGGCTCTCAACAAGCTAAATAAATCAACTCTATATATAGGCACTCTAGGTGCTTTATCTGAGAATTGTAAAATTAAAACTGGCAATACAACTCCAGATATTTTCACTATCTATAAGCTATTAGAGGATTCAAAAACAGCTTATGGGGTACTCGAAGTTTCTTCACATGGCATTGATCAAAATAGGATCGGTGGACTCTCTTTTTCAATTAAGATACTTACTAATATTACTTATGATCATATTGATTACCATGGAAGCATTGAGAACTATCAAAATACAAAGCTTCGTTTTATTAAAGAAGATGATGCATCAAAGGTTATCATTTCATATGATGACCTCAATGAGTATCAAGTATCAAAGAAAGAATTATTTTCTATAGCCGTAAATAAAGAGGCTGATCTTAGCGCGACAATCATAAGCAGTAATCTTGAAGGCATGCAGCTTTCAATTTACTTTAGAGGAATCCAATACTTCATGACAAGCCAGCTCGTTGGAAGTTTAAATGTTCCGAATCTCCTAAATGCTCTCGCAGCATTAATTATTTTAGGAATTGATATTAAAGATGCAATTGATGCATTAGAGTCAATTTCAAATATCCCAGGACGAATGTCTATCTTCAAGACAAACAATAGCAAGACAGTGATAGTCGATTACGCCCATACTCCAGATGCTATGGAAAAAGTTTTATCCGATATCAATAAAATGACTACAAAAAATATTACAACTATATTTGGCTGTGGAGGGAATAGAGATCATGCAAAAAGACCTATGATGGGATCAATTGCATCAAAATATTCAGAAAAAGTCATATTGACAAGTGATAATCCTAGAGACGAGGATCCAGAAAAAATAGCATTAGATATAGCAACTAGTATTGATCCAAGTAAGTACCAAATCCATCTTGACCGTGAAGAGGCAATTTTAAGGGAAATAGAAGCAGAAGATGACTCCATAATTTTAGTTCTTGGCAAAGGACATGAGGCACAACAAATCAGTGATGGTAAGGCTATAAGCCTCTCTGATCTAGAAATAGTGAGTAGACAGTGCTAGAGAGAGTTTCAGTTTTAAGTGATTCAATTCAAGGAAAGCTTATTGGGGATGATTGCAATTTCTTTGGCTTATCGATAGATAGTAAGACGGTTAAGAAAGGAAATCTATTTGTTGCCTTTAAAGGGCAAAAGAATGATGGTCATGATTTTGTAGAGGAGGCAAGATCGATGGGTGCGGCAGCAGCCATTGTCTCAAAAAAAATAAGCTCAAATATATCTCAAGTTCTAGTGGATAACCCCCTTAAAGCAATCTATAAGATTGCCGAATTTCACAGAAATAAAATTTTACATCCCATTATCGCAATTACCGGAAGCAATGGGAAAACCACGGTTAAAAATTATCTCAATCAAATTTTATCGAGTTCTTACAGTACTTACATGAGTCCCGGCAATCTCAATAATGAATTAGGAACCCCTTTATCTATGTCTCATCTGAATAATTCTTATCAATATTCAATTTTTGAAATTGGGGCAAAGAAATTAGGAGATATTGATTATCTTGCAAAGTTAATAAAACCAAAGGTTGGAGTAATCACTAATATTAATGCAACACACATAAAAACATTTATAAGTGAGGACAATATTGCAAAAACAAAAGGTGAAATCATCCCTAACGTAATGACGGATGGCCTCATTGTTCTAAATAAAGATAATCGTTATTTTGATAAATTTAGAAAATTATCCTCACCACGAAAAATATTAAGTTTTAGCTTAGATAACAGAGATGCTGATATATATTATGAAAAAATAAATTATGAGAACCAGAGCTATGACTTAAAAATAAAAATTAAAAGTGATTCACTTTCGATTGATAGAGTACCCATTCAAGGAGAACATAACTTATTGAATTTACTTATTTCAGTCGGTATCGCAAAATATTTAGGCCAGCCAGATATGGAAATCTGCAAAGCTACTCAGAAGCTAAAATCAGTTAATCAAAGATTAAATTTCATAAATATTACTAATTCAGATTTACTTATCGATGATACCTATAATGCTAATCCAGCCTCAACATGCTATGCGCTAGATACCCTTGATAGTCAAAAAAATTTAAATAAGGTATTTATTTTTGGCGGTATGGAAGAGCTTGGAGAACAAAGCAGAGTTTTTCATGAAAAAATTGGTGAGTATGCATCAGAAAAATGCAATTTAATGATCGCCTATGGGGATTTAGCCAGGCAATCCTTATCAAAATTTAGAGGAAAAAAATTAATCTTTGAGAGTCATCAAGAAATATCAACGTACATAAACAGTCACCTAAATAAAAATACTGCTTTTTTACTGAAAGGCTCAAGAGCAAGATGTATGGAGAAAATTATTAAGGCGGTAAAAAAATGTTGATACATCTATTTGAGTTTTTAGAGAATTATGATTCAGCTTTTAGTGTTTTTTCTTACTTAACTCTAAGAGGTGTTTTAGCAATGCTTACTGCCCTGTTACTCGCTCTCTTTTTTGGGCCTAATATAATAAGATATTTAGCGCGAAGGAGCTTTGGTGAAAAAATTCGAGAAGATGGGCCTCAGCGGCATTTTGAGAAATCAGGAACTCCAACTATGGGTGGCCTATTAATTCTTTTCTCAACAGTGCTAAGCACTATACTTTGGGCAGATCTAGATAATCTTTACATTTGGATAGGCTTATTTACTATTTTAAGTTTTAGCCTAATTGGATTTTATGATGATGTAAAAAAAATTAAGACTAAAACTCAGATTTCGAGAGGATTAAAAGCAAGGCAGAAATTTCTTCTACAAATTACACTATCTTTGATACTAGGTTTTGCATTACTTAGTGTGATGACTCAGCCTGAGGTCGAACAAGCATTGCTCATTCCTTATTTAAAAGATACAAGTATATTTTTAAATTCTTTTTTATATTTAATATTGGTCATTCTCGTATTAGTTGGAAGTTCAAACGCAGTCAATTTGACGGATGGCCTTGATGGACTCGCAACCATGCCAGTTATTTTAGTAGCTACAGGGCTGTCTGTTCTCTGTTATGTATCTGGCAATATAATTTTTTCATCATATCTTCAACTCCCTTATATAGCTGGGTCCGGTGAGGTATTAATTATTAGTTTAGCTATCGCAGGCGCCTGCCTAGGATTTTTATGGTTTAACACATATCCTGCACAAATTTTTATGGGTGATGTTGGATCATTAGGCTTGGGTGCAGGCCTTGGTTACATAGCATTGGTAATTCATCAAGAAATTGTCTTCATGATCATGGCAGGAATATTTGTACTAGAAGCACTCTCAGTCATTATTCAAGTTTCATCATTTAAGCTAACTGGTAAGAGAGTATTTAGAATGGCACCTATACATCATCACTTTGAGCTAAAAGGATGGCCAGAACCAAAGATCATTGTGAGATTTTGGATTATAACCGTGATCCTTGTGCTCATTGGATTAGCAAGTTTAAAAATCAGATAAATGAAAAAAGACTACATAAATTTATTGAAAAATAAAAAATGCTTAGTCATAGGCAGAGGAAAGACGGGCAAGAGTGTTGCAAAATTTTTTGATCAACATTCGATTAAGTACAGAATTTATGACGAAGCAATGAAGGATCATGATCTTATAAATAACACATTAATATCAAAAAAAGATTTTGAATTAGAGATAGCCTCTTTTGAATTGCTGATCACTTCCCCAGGCATGCAGGTAGATGCACCTATACTTCGGTTAGCAATAAAGCACCATATTCCCATTTTGACTGATCTGGACATTTTTTACTCTATTTATAGTGGACACATTACAAGTGTGACAGGCTCAAATGGAAAAAGTACCACATTAAAATTTATTCAATTTCTAGATTCAAAGAAGGGAATAAACACTCTACTAGGTGGAAATTATGGAATACCTGCATTAGAACTTCCGCATGACTATACAGGGGATGCTATCATCGAGATTTCAAGTTTTCAGGCTGAGTTTCTAAGTGCATTTAATGCTGAAATTTCAGTACTTTTAAATATTTATGATAATCATCTTGATCGTCATAAAAATAAACAAGAGTATATTAATCTCAAGCGAAAGATTTTCTTAAGATCAAAAAGAGGGGTCTACTTATATGATGATAGAACAGTAAGGGACATTGGCAGTGAGCATCCTGATGCTGTAGCATTTTCTACCTCAGTAGATATTGAAAATGGTTACTATATAAGTAGTCAAAATGAACAAATATCTATTTTTTATAATCAAAACCTAGTTCAATTAATTGACAGTAATTCAAAGATTAAAGACCATGATTTGGTTAATTTATTGGCTGCATTTGTAGTCAGCCATGAAAAAAAACAACTTTTATTACCTAAAAACTGTCTTCAAGATTGGCATCCACTTAATTATAGATATCAGGAAATCTATACTAATTCAAAGCTAACAGTAATTAATGATTCAAAGTCCACAAATCTTGAGGCAACAATTGCTGCTTTAAATGCAACAAGCGGTCCGATTGTCTTGATGATTGGTGGCAAAAGCAAGGGGCAAGATTTCAACTCCCTAATACCCCTTAGAGTGAAAGAAATTATTAAGATTATTGCTTTTGGTAGTACGTCTCAGGAGATAAAGCAAAAATTAGGTAACTATTTTGAGGTACATGTTGCTAATACGCTAAGTGATGCTATTGAAAATGCTTTTATAAATATGAAGTCCCATTACACAATTCTTTTTTCTCCTGGCTGTCCCAGTCAAGATATGTTCAAAGACTTTGAGGAGCGAGGGGAGAATTTTAAAGATTTAATTTTGGAAAAAGTAGCTTGAAAATTTTTGAAGATTTAAAAACATTTAATTTCGATTGGATCTTATTGACCATATTTCTTGCTATCATTGGCTTGGGCCTAATTGCACTTGCAAGCGCTTCCTTTGCATTTGGGGTTAATGAGCATGCAGATGCTTACTATTATCTTAAAAACCAAATGCTTGCATTAGTTATAGCTTTAATTTTATTTCCAATCATTGCTTTAACACCTATAAAAAATTATGAAAAATCCAGCTTAATTCTGCTCATCGCCGGTATTATTCTTTTAGTGCTAGTTTTTGTACCTGGATTGGGACAAACCAGAAACGGGAGTACCCGATGGATTGATTTAGGAATTATAACTATACAGCCCTCTGAGGTCGCTAAGCTATTCATAGGAATTTATTTTTGTAGTTATGCATACCGACACCAGGAAAAGCTCAGGTCAACTTTTACAGGATTACTTAGACCGCTTGGTATTTTAATCATCGCAGGTGGTTTGTTATTAAAAGAACCTGATTTCGGATCCTTTTTAGTCTTATCTAGCATTTTATTGGCTGTGCTGTATGTTGGCGGAGCTAGATATCTTCATATGTCATTACTCTTTATCGGATTACTGTCATTATCTTATTTTCTTGCATTCTCTGAAGGCTATAGAATTGATCGTATAACAAGTTTCTTAGATCCTTGGGCAGATCCTTTTGATACTGGGTTCCAGCTAACACAGTCCTTAATGGCAGTTGGAAGCGGTGGCTTATTTGGTCTTGGCTTGGGCAATAGTGTGCAAAAACTTTATTATTTACCTGAGGCACATACTGATTTTGTTTTTGCAGTGTTTGCTGAAGAGTTTGGCTTTATTGGAACAGTATTGCTCTTGCTATTATTTTTAAGCCTGATCACAAGAATTTTATTTTTATCCTCAAAGGCTATCAAACAAGGACAGTATTTTCATGGATTATTAAGCTTCTTTTTAGGTATTTATTTAGCATCAAGCATCTTATTAAACATCTCTGTAACTATTGGTCTTGTACCTACCAAAGGCCTGACACTTCCATTTTTCAGCTACGGAAGGTCAAGCTATATAGTTTCAATGGTAATTATTTTTGTAGTTTTTCGTATTTTCCATGAGGTCGAGAGACATGTATTGATACAGAGAACACAAAAAGAATACAGACAGACCTTAATGGGTAAAGTTCAATGAGTGCTAAGCGAATACTTATTCTTGCTGGAGGAACAGGAGGGCACATATATCCTGCGATTTCTTTAGCCAATACCTTTATAGAGCACAACCACACAGTAAGCTGGATTGGGACAGGCAATGACTTAGAGGAATCAGTGATCAATAAAAAAAATATAAATTTTTATTCCATCTCATCAAAAGGATATAGGGGGAAGAAATTACTGAGCAAAATGATTTTTCTCCTAACTTTCCCGGCTCGACTACTTAAAGCACTTTTGATTGTTAAGCAAGTCAAGCCTGACGTTACTATTGGTATGGGTGGTTATGTAACTTTATTTGGTGGAATTATATCTACAATATTTAGAATTCCTTTAGTCCTTCATGAACAGAATGCTATTTTAGGAGGTACAAATAAACTTTTATTAAAATTAGCCTCAAAAGTATGTATTGGTATTCCATTAGATGAAAATCAAAATCATTCAAATAAATTCAAAATTACTGGAAACCCCATTAGAGATGAATTATTAAATTTTAAAAAACCTAGCTCTGACTTATCAGGCCCATGCAAGCTTTTAGTTTTAGGTGGCAGCCAGGGAGCATCATATCTAAATAAAAATTTGCCAACAGTAATTGAAGATTTAGATCATCAAATGAAATTTGATATTGTGCATCAGTCAGGAGCAAATAAGGAGCACGAAGTTTCTTATCAAGGGTTGGCTAATGTAACCTCTGCCAAAATTTATCCATATATGCATAATCCATCGATATTTTATGAATGGGCAGATATCGTCATTTGTAGGGCAGGAGCTATGACTATTACAGAAATAATGGCAACCTCAAATTTAGCAATATTTATTCCATATCCTCATGCCGTTGAAAATCATCAATTTTATAATGCAAAAAAATTAGTTGATGGCGGTGCAGCTTTTCTAGTGGAGGAAGGTAATGACTTTAAATCACACATTCAATTGCTCCTTACTGATATTTTCAAAAATAAAGTCAGTATTGAAAGTATGCGTATAAAGGCGCGAACAATGTTTTATACAGATGCAAATGAAACAATTATGAATATTTGTTTAGCTGAGGCCAGATGATTCAAATACCTAAAAAAATTCATATGATTGGTATGGCAGGAGAGGGCATGAGCGGAATTGCACAAGTGCTTAATTCTCAGGGTTATTCTGTGCAAGGTTCAGATTTAGCATATGGCAATAAAAAAGCACTTTTTGAATCAGTCGGTATAAAGTGCTTTGATAATCATGATCCTAAAAATATTCAAGATGCTGACATCGTAGTCTATTCTGGAGCAATAGCAGAAAATAATATTGAACTTTTAGCTTGCAAGGAGAGAAATATCCCATTACTGAGAAGAGCTGAGATGCTTGGTGAGTTACTTATTAATAAATATGGCATTGCAGTCTCTGGTTCTCACGGTAAAACTACAACTACCTCAATCATTGCTTTTGTATTGACACATATGAAACTTGATCCAACTTTTGTTATTGGTGGCAAAGTCAGTCAGTTTACCTCTAATGCGAACTTAGGAAAGTCAGACATACTGGTCGTTGAAGCAGATGAGAGTGACGGCTCTTTCTTACACATGAAGCCAAAGAATATTGTTATAACAAACATTGATAATGATCATCTAGATCATTTCAATGGCTCTATCGAGAATTTGAGAACAGCATTTAGAGAGTTTGCTTTATTAACTCCATTTGATGGCCTAGTTCTTGCAAATGGAGATTCAGATAATGTAAGAGTTGCCCTTAAAGAAATTTCAAGAAAAGTCATCTACTTTGGTGAGAACAAAAATAATGACTATATCCTAAGTAATATTAAGATAAATAATGGCATAACCCACTTTGATCTATCTAAAGGGGGTGACTACATTAAAACCTTACAAACAAAACTACTAGGTAAACACAATATTTTTAATGCGCTACCTGCAATAATTTTTGCGGACATACTCAATCAACCCCTAGATGAGATCTCAAAAGGGCTAGCATTATTTGAAGGAGTTGATAGAAGGCTCGAATTTATTACTGAATCAAAAATTAAAGATAAGGACATAATGATATACAGTGATTATGCCCACCATCCAACTGAAATCAGAGTTACCCTGAGCACATTAAGAGAAAATTTCCCTGATAAAAAAATTATTTCGATTTTCCAACCCCACAGGTACTCAAGAACGCACTTACTATTAGATGAGTTTGCAAAAGAATTATCAAAATTTGACGGTATATGTCTAATGGATATTTATCCTGCCGGTGAAAATAATTTATTTAATGTTCATTCAGAAGATCTTAGAGACCAAATAAATAGCTTTTCAAAAAAAATCAAAGCGAGAGCAACTTTAAGCAAATATGTTTATCAGGACATAGAAGATCGAATTTCCGAGGATAGCATTTTAGTATTTATGGGGGCTGGAGATATCCATCAGCACGCATTAAATTTTAAATTGGAGCTTGAGAGAAAATGCATAGCTTAGAGGATATGATTTTGCATCGAAAGCATTTAAAAATTCTGAAAAATGAGAGTATGTCAAAACATACATCATGGAGAATTGGAGGGAATGCTGACTATTTCTTTCAACCTAAAAATTTTGATGAAATCCAAGAAGTCTTATCTAATTTAAATGACAAAATACCAATCTATATGGTTGGTTTGGGCTCAAATATTCTAGTAAAAGACACGGGCATAAGAGGACTTGTTATCTGCACTAAGGATATGAAGGAAAAGATAAAGCTAATAAATAATAAAGTCTTTGTGCCATGCTCAATAAAATGTGGAGAACTTACAAGATTCGGAATTGATAATAAACTAAGCCCAACGGTATTTTTTTCTGGGATACCAGGAACAATAGGTGGTGCTTTAGCGATGAATGCTGGTGCCTTTGGATTTGAGACCTGGGACTATGTAGAGAGCGTTAAGCTAATAAATTCATCTGGGCAAATAGAAATAAGATCACGAGAGCAATTTGAAATAGGCTACAGGAAGGTATCCTTTAGCGATCAAGAATTCTTCCTCGAGGCTTGCTTTATATTCAAAAATCAGGCCCATTCAAAAGATGAATTAAGAAAAATAGTTTCTGTTAGAAAAGAAAAGCAACCTATTGGAGAAAAAAACTGCGGATCTGTCTTTAAAAATACTAAGGATTATTTTGCGGGGGAGCTTATTGAAAAAGCTGGACTTAAAGGAATGAGAATTGGTGGCGCTGAAATCTCAAATAAGCATGCTAATTTTATTAATAACATTGAAGGCGCATCTTCAGGCGATATTGAAGAATTAATTAACAAAGTAATTACAGAAGTTGAAGCTAAATTTAAAGTACAGCTGGAAAAAGAAGTCAGAATCCTAGGATAGTTAAGAACAGTATCATGAAAAATAGAAAAACAAATAAAAAAATTAAGCCACGATTTTTTGATATAGAGATTAGTTATCTTGGTATCTCGCTGCCAATTATCTTATTATCTGGATATTTTTTCTATGCCCCAGACTTTTTAAATTATATTGACAGGGAAATTGAAGAAGTAGTGGTCATCGGGGATTTTAATTTTGTCACTCCATCCGAAATAGAACAAATAATTACTGAAGAAAATAATTTAAGCTTTTTTGGAATAAACCTTGAGGAATTACATCAAAAAGTGATAGCAATAGGCTGGGTGGATCAATTACAAATCACAAAACAATGGCCAACCACATTAAAAATTGAGTTCACTGAACAAGTTCCTCAGGCGAGGTGGGGAACTAATGCATTAGTCAATAAAAATACTGAAATCTTTCCAGTATCCAATGCTGAAGACTTTTCGTATCTGCCAATGATCTTTGGTAACTCTAATGAGGTAAAGCAGATTTATGATATTTACTCTTCACTAAATCATAAAGCAGCAAATAGGGGCTCAACTGTAACTGAGCTTAGAAAGGATGATAGAGGCGCTTGGACAATGGTGATTGATGACAGCTTACAAGTAAATTTTGGTATTTCTGATATTAATAATACAGCAGAATTCTTTTTCTCAGACGTCTATGAGGAAATATCTGAAACTATTAAGAGCATCGAGATGGTAGATCTTAGATACAACAATGGTTTCTCAGTTCGCTATAAAAATAATTTAAATCATGAGGACTTAAATACTTAGGAGATTAGGAAAAATAAATGCGAGACGATAAGAAAATAATTGCAGGCTTAGATATTGGTACTTCTAAAGTTGTAACTCTTGTTGCAGAGGTTAGTCCAAATAACTCTATGGAAATTATTGGGTTTGGTATACAGCCTTCAAGAGGGCTTAAAAAAGGAGTAGTTGTAAATATTGAAGCAACCGTAAAATCAATTCAAAAATCAGTTGAGGAAGCAGAGCTTATGGCTGGCTGTGAAATAAACTCAGTCTATGCCGGCATAGCGGGTAGTCATATAAGAAGTATTAATTCTCATGGTGTGGTCGCAATTAAAGATGATGAGGTAAGCATAGAGGATATAGACCGAGTGCTAGATGCAGCTAGAGCAATTGCTATACCAGCAGACCAAAGAATTCTACATGTATTACCAAAAGAATTTGTAATTGACAGCCAAGAGGGTATTAAAGAGCCAATTGGGATGTCAGGAGTAAGACTTGAGACCAGAGTCCATCTAGTGACCGGCGCAGTCAGCGCTGCACAAAACATTGTAAAGTGTATTGAGCGATGCGGACTTATTGCAGAGGAGGTAGTACTCGAACAACTTGCGTCAAGCTATGCAGTTTTAACTGAAGACGAGAGGGAGCTTGGAGTCTGTCTTGTTGATATTGGTGCTGGTACGTCAGATATCGCTATCTTTAAGGAGGGAGCTATTCAGCATACATCAGTTATTCCCATCGCAGGAGATCAAGTTACAAATGACATTGCTATCTCTTTAAGAACCCCAACCTCTAGTGCAGAGGAGATTAAAGTTAAATACGGTTATGCTCTAGCACAATTGGCACCTCCAGATGATTATATTGAAGTGCAAGGCGTAGGAGACAGACCCTCTAAGCGGATGGCAAGTCAGACTTTGGCTGAGGTTATAGAGCCAAGATATGAGGAATTATTTGGTTTGATTAGGGAGGAATTAAATAGATCTGGTCTGGAAGAGATTATTGCAGGAGGCGTAGTTCTTACTGGGGGTAGCTCAAAGATTCGAGGCTCAGTAGAGCTTGCGGAGGAGGTATTCCATTTACCAGTAAGGGTCGGAAAGCCGCAAAAAGTGCAAGGCTTAAAAGAAGTCGTGAGTAACCCAACCTATGCAACTGCAGTTGGTTTACTTTTATATGGAAAAGCGGAACTGGATAATACGAATAAAAGAGAAGAAGCAAAGGAAACATCAACTGCTTTATTTAAAATAAAGAGTTGGTTTAAGGGTAATTTTTAACATAAAACGGAGGAGTATATGTTTGAACTAATGGATCGATACAGTGAAAGTGCTGTAATTAAAGTGATAGGTGTTGGCGGTGGCGGCGGTAATGCGGTATCACATATGAGAAATTCTGGGATAGATGGAGTAGGGTTTATTTGTGCTAATACCGATGCCCAAGCGCTAAAGCAGGTAGAGGGGAAGACAGGATTACAAATTGGCTGTGGAATCACAAAGGGATTAGGTGCTGGTGCGAATCCTGAAATTGGCAGACAAGCTGCATTAGAGGATAGAGATAGAATACAAGAAGTAATATCAGGGTCAGATATGTTATTTATCACTGCAGGACTTGGAGGCGGAACGGGAACTGGAGCGGCACCTGTCGTGGCTCAGCTAGCCAAGGAAATGGGAATACTGACTGTCGCAGTGGTTACAAAACCATTTGCCATGGAGGGTAGCAGAAGGATGCAAATAGCGGATCATGGAATTGCAGAGCTTGAGAAGTATGTGGACTCTTTAATAACTATCCCTAATGAAAAGCTAAGACAGGTTCTTGGGTCCGATACATCGCTATTAGACGCATTTGGTGCTGCTAATAAAGTGTTGCAAGGCGCAGTACAGGGAATCGCAGAATTGATTACAAGGCCTGGACTAATCAATGTTGACTTTGCTGATGTGAGAACCGTTATGGCAGAAATGGGGATGGCGATGATGGGATCTGGGGTTGCTAATGGAGAAGATAGGGCAAGAAAAGCCACTGAATCTGCAGTCTACTCACCACTTCTTGAAGATATTGATCTAAATGGTGCTAAAGGAATACTCGTTAATGTCTCTGCGAGCGAAAATTTATCTATTGGTGAGTTCCAAGAAGTTGGAGAGATAATTAAGCAATTCTCCTCTGAGGATGCGACTCATGTAATCGGTACCGTAATTGATTCTGAGATGGGTGATGATATAAGAGTCACGGTTGTTGCTACTGGCTTAAAATCCATGTCAACTAATAGAAAAATACAAGAGGTCTCAAGAGATCGAAAAGATTACAGAGATCTTGATCGGCCCACCGTAAATAGGAATCGTAAAAGGGTATCTGGTGAGGATGTTGCAGTCGAGTTCGAATCTTCTGAGCAACCACTTGATGTCCCAGCCTTTCTAAGGAGACAAGCCGACTGATTTAGGATGATCTACCAACAAACTATTAATGGTGAAGTGAGCGCTTCAGGCGTAGGACTTCACTCAGGAAAGTATATAGACATGAAGCTAATGCCTGCTCCTCCAAATACAGGCATTTGCTTCAGAAGAGTCGATATTGAGAGCAAACCCACAACTAAAGCCAATATTAATGCAGTTTCGAGCACCATGCTTGGCACGACTCTAGGAGAATCAGGATTTACAGTTGCGACAGTCGAGCATTTATTAGCCACACTTCTAGGAATGGGCATAGATAACTTATTTATTGAGCTAAATAATGATGAGGTGCCTATCTTTGATGGAAGCGCGGCAAGCTTTGTTTTTTTAATACAAGAAGCAGGCATTCAACTGCAAAAAGAGCCAAGAAAATATTTAAAAATTAAACATAAAGTTGAGGTTATCGAAGGAGATAAATATGCATCAATAATTCCTTACGATGGATACCGAATTAGATTAGAGCTTTCATTTAATCATCCAGCTGTCGATGAGGAAAATAAGGATTATAAATATGAATTTTCTACTGACTCTTTTTTATCAAACATTGCTTATGCTAGAACCTTTGGGTTTCTAAAGGATATTGAATCTTTAAGAGAAAAAAAACTTACTCTCGGGGGTAGTGTCGATAACGCGATCGTGCTAGATGAAAATAATGTCATTAATATTGAGGGGCTAAGATATAAAGATGAATTTATTCGTCATAAGATTCTTGATGTGATGGGTGACTTACATTTAGTTGGCGCACCAATCCTAGGTTCCTTTTATGGAAAAAAAACCGGTCACTCCTTAAACACAGAGCTCGCAAAGAAAATCTTAGCAGATGAGAAAAATTATGAGTGGATCGTATTAAGTTAGTTTTTAAAACCCACAATAATTTTTACCTTTTCAGATTTTATTAAATCTTTAATTTCGTATTTTAGTTTTGCAGCGATTGCTGATGAAATAAGGGTAATACATAAACAGTCATCCTTGTCGTAATGCGCTGAGAGAAAATATTTTTGGTAGACAAGGGGCAATTGATTTTTGATTAAGGAGGAAACTTCAGTTTGTTTGGATGCTTTATTTAGTAGTTCAGCTAAGATACCTTTGCTTAGAAATTCATTCATTCTTTTTTCATTCATAAGAAATGCCCATATATCCATGAATATAGATTACTTTTATATATAATATCTACATAAATTTAGGAATTACCTTTGCAAACTTTGATCAAACTTTTTTCCTCTGTATTTGGAAGTAGAAATAGCAGAAATTTAAAGAGGTACCAAAAAATTGTAGCTATCATCAATAACATGGAGGCAACTTTAGTGGGCCTATCCGATGATGACCTACTTAATAAATCTAGTCACCTAAGATCGCTGGCAGTAGAGAAAAATATAGATGATCTTTTGCCTGAGGCATTTGCATTAGTAAGAGAGTCCTCAAAGAGAAAGCTAGGACTTAGGCATTTTGATGTCCAAATTATGGGTGCTATTGCATTGCATGAAGGTAACATCGCTGAAATGCGAACAGGTGAAGGTAAAACATTGGTCGCAACCATGCCAGCATACTTAAATGCTCTAACTGGAGATGCTGTTCATATTGTTACTGTGAATGACTATCTTGCCTCAAGAGATGCATCCTGGATGCGTGATGTCTATCAAGCGCTTGGGCTTACCGTTTCGGTGATCAAGGCAGGGATGACCCTCGAAGAAAAAAGAATAGCCTATCAGGCAGATATAATTTATGGAACAAATAACGAATTTGGTTTCGATTATCTTAGAGACAATCTAGCCCAAAGATCAAAGGACCAAGTTCAAGGTAATTTAAACTTTGCCATTATTGATGAAGTAGATTCAATTCTGATTGATGAGGCAAGGACCCCATTAATCATCTCGGGACGATCAAATACCCAAGTTGATTTATATCAAAAAATTAATTCAATCTCTGGGAAGCTTAAAATTTATAGCCCTCCCGAGGGAAAACAAGATATGGATATCCAAGCAGGAAAGGTCTATGTTGTCGGACATGAGGGATCGATGAATTTGGAATCAGCTGTTGAGCTAGCTCAAAATAATAACCAACATTTAATTGAGACAGGAAAACAAAAAGGCCTCCCACTTTGTACCTTGGTAAATGTCGGAGATTTCACAATTGATGAAAAAACTAAGCAAGCCTATCTGACCGAAGAGGGACACCTATTGGCAGAGGAAATTTTTAAAAGCGAGGGACTCATTAAAGAAAATGAGACCCTTTATGACTATCAAAATATAAGGCTCATGCATTACTTGGCTGCCTCTTTGAGGGCTCATCACTTATTCAAGAGGGAAATTGATTACATTGTCTCGGAGGGCGAAGTAGTCATTGTTGATGAATTCACAGGCAGAACGATGCCGGGAAGAAGATGGTCTGATGGCCTACATCAAGCTATCGAGGCTAAAGAAAAAGTACGTATCAAAGAGGAGAGTCAGACGGTTGCTTCGATTACTTTTCAAAATTATTTTAGAATGTATTCCAAGCTTTCAGGCATGACAGGAACTGCTGATACTGAGGCATTTGAATTTCAACAAATTTATGGCCTAGAAGTTATTGTGATTCCTACACATAACCCCATGGTAAGAAAAGATCAGCCAGATCTGATGTACCTCACTCAATCTGGAAAATTTAAGGCAATTATTGATGATATCAAGGGCTGTATAGAGAGAAAACAGCCGGTACTTGTGGGCACTACCTCAATTGAGTCATCTGAATTTTTATCATCAATCTTAACCAAAGAAGGAATTAGGCATAACGTTTTAAATGCCAAACAGCACGAGAAAGAGGCAAGCATTATTGCTGAGGCGGGCAGGCCCTCGAGCGTGACTATTGCTACAAACATGGCAGGTAGAGGAACAGATATTGTTCTTGGTGGTAAAGTTGAGGATACACAGGATGCGGACTGGAAGAATATTCATAACCAAGTAATTGATGCAGGAGGGCTTCATATTATTGGAACTGAGAGGCACGAATCAAGACGTATTGATAACCAACTAAGAGGAAGGTCTGGGAGGCAGGGTGATCCAGGCTCAAGTCGCTTCTACCTCTCTTTGGAAGATAGTCTTATGAGAATTTTTGGTGATCCTGATCGGACTAAGCGACTTTTATCAGGGGCTGGTATGCGCGAGGATGAAGCAATTGAAAGTAAACTTTTGACTAAGCAAATCGAGCGCGCACAAAGAAAAGTTGAAGCTCATAACTTTGATATCAGAAAGCAGCTTTTAGAGTTTGATGACGTTGCAAATGAACAGCGAAAAGTCATTTACCAGCAAAGAGAAGATATTCTATCTTTTGATAATATCAGTGAAATAGTTGTTGGAATCAGAGAGGAGGTAGTCTCGAATATTTTTGATGAATACATACCTGAGGATAAAATAGAAGCAGATTGGGATATCCCATCATTAGAGCAAGTGATTAATAATGAATTTAGTTTAAGCCTGTCCTTAGATGATTATTTTATCTCTCAAAACAAAAAGTTAACTGAAATTAAAGAAGAAATCATTGAAGAGGTAGAACTTAGCTATATTCGAAAATGTGCTGAGTTGAGCAAAGAATTTATCGAATCACTTGAGCGAAGCATAATGATTCAACAGCTAGATCTTCATTGGCGAGAACATATTGCTGCTCTTGATGCACTAAGACAAGGCATCCATCTTAGGGGTTATGCGCAAAAAAATCCTAAGCAAGAGTATAAAAGGGAATCTTTTGAAATGTTCACTGAGATGCTCGAGAGCTTTAAAAAATCTACGATTACTATGCTATCTAAGGTGCAGTTTAGATTTAATGATGCCGAAACGTCTATCCTGAATAAGCGCTCACAAGCTGAGACTTTAAATTCAGTAAAACCTGAATTTTCTGGCATTGCAAACCAGCCAAAGCACCGAATTTCAAGTAGGCCTAATCCGGTAAAGCCAGAGACTTTTATAAGAGAAGAGCAGAAGGTAGGAAGAAATCAACAATGCCCATGTGGTTCTGGGAAAAAATTTAAGCATTGCCATGGCAAACTTTAGTGCCTAAATTTATTCAAGTATCAATTTTCATTTTGCAAAATAAGCAAGGCCAGATTTTGTTATCTTTAAGAGATAGCCAAAAGGAACATCCGAATCAATGGGAGTTTCCTGGGGGAAAGATTGAGAGCCATGAAGGACCCTATCAGGCTTTATTAAGAGAGGCAAGAGAAGAACTTTCTATAAAAATAAAATCCTCAGATTTTTTGATGCAATATTTTTTTTCCTATAATGATCTTTTTGTCCATTTGTTTGTTTGGTTGGTAAATGAATTTGAAGGCAATGTATATGCAAGTGAGAGTCAGGAATTAAGGTGGTTTGATGTTAAAGAGATTTATGATATCCCTTATCTAGAGGGTGATAGGAAAATATTGGATAAACTATCAAATCATTCCAATTAAAAATTCAAGCTCTCGGTCAATCTGTATTGGTCTGTCTTCATCATTCGTAGAGCAAAACCTAATAATAATTCTATGCCTACCTGCGCTTATCTCAGGAAAGTAAAGTTTATTTTTATCCAGTCCAATTCTTACCAAGCTTACATTAGAATTTTGATTTAATTGATGATTATAGACGCCATCATCAGCATAGACGGACTCAAGTTCAATCCATTCCCTATTGAGCCAGAGTATAAAAATTACCACATCTGCAAGCACCTGAAGATTGGAAAGCCATTTCGATAATCTTCTTGTTTTTTTATCTTGGGGAAATCTGAGCCAATTATGAAATTCTGGCAAATCAAAAGAGAGCAGGCCCCCAGGAGCGCTAATTCTATGTCGAATGTTATTTAATAGCTGAGAGCTTTTAAGGGTAGCAACAAAGTTATTATCAATAGCACTGAGCTCATCTTTGAATACTCTTATTTTATTGAGTAATTTATTTGTTTGTTCAACATCTGTATCTGGATATTTTAATATGTGACTTAATATATTTGATTTTGTATCAAGCTCTTTAAGCACTTCATTTTTGATATCACCTCTTTCAATCAGCTCTATTATTTCTATCAGCAGTGATATTCCTGATCGATAGCTGAATTCATGATCTTGATCAATATGGAATAAAATTTGGCTCCAGAGAAACTCATAGCGCAAGAGTAACCTCATTCGTTCGGTAAGAGGATGCTCAAAGAAGAAATAATTATTCATTAATAACTAAAATGCTTATGTAATTCTTTTATTTGCTTATTAATCAAGACAATTTCTTGCTCTGTATCGATAATATAATCAGCTCTCTCCTTTTTTAACTCAATCGCCATTTGTGCATCAATCATCTTATTTGCTAGGCTATCATCTATGTTATCTCTTTTTGTGAGTCGATCCAATTGAGTTTTTCGGCTACAGTAAGCAACGACAATAATATCTATATCATCTTCAATTTTGCATTCAAACAAGAGGGGAATCTCAATGAGAACATATTTCTCTTTAAAATTATTTACAGTAATGAAGACTTGATCAAGGATAATTGGGTGGAGTTGTAGCTCAAGATTTTTTCTTAAATGCTCATCTGCAAAGACTCGCTCCCTAACGACAGCTCTATTTATTGATTTTTTATCAAGAAGAATATCTTTCCCCATTAGGTTTACTAAAACATCAAACCCTTTATTGGGATATTTTGTTATTTCGTGAGATATTTCATCAGCACTGATGATGTTAGCACCTAAATCTTTAAATGCTTGAGCTACATAGCTTTTTCCAGTGGCTATACCACCCGTTAATCCAATTTTGAGCATCAAAAATACTTATCAGTAATTCGGCAATAAAATTACATTACACTAATTTTTGCCTAATTGATAAGATTCAGCGAAAATACTGTCTTTAATTAACTAATAGGCACACAAATTGAATCTTCACGAATACCAATCCAAAGAAATTTTTGCTAAATATGATATTCCTATCCCAAAGGGAATTGTTGCAAGCTCTTCAGACGAGGCAGTAAGTGCTGCAGAAAAATTAGGTGATGGCATATGCGTGGTAAAGGCGCAAGTTCATGCTGGCGGTAGAGGCAAAGCAGGAGGCGTAAAACTGGCTAAAAATATAAATGAAGTTCGTCAGTATAGTGATGGCATGTTAGGCAAAAGGCTTGTTACCCATCAATCATCTTCAGAAGGATTACCTATCAACCAGGTTTATATTGAGAAAGGCTCAGATATCGATAAAGAATTTTATTTAAGTTTAGTTGTCGATAGAGGCTCAGAAAAAATTATTGTTATGGCCTCTGCAGCTGGTGGCATGGATATCGAGGAAGTTGCAGAAAAGGAGCCAGAAAAAATTTGCACAGTTCTTATTGATCCTGCTGTCGGTGTATCTGGTTATCAAGTAAGAAACATTTCTTATACGCTTGGGTTAGATAATCCTGGGTCAAAAGAGCTAGCAAATATTTTAAAAAATTTACATAAATTATTTGTTGATATAGATGCCAGCTTGATTGAAATTAACCCATTAATTGTCACCAAGCAGGGTAATTTAATTGCTTTGGACGCAAAAATAAATATTGAAGACAATGCACTCTTTCGACAAAAGTCTATCTCAGAATTAAGAGACTTAACCCAAGAGGATGCTAATGAGATTGAAGCTGCAAAGTATGATCTAAACTATGTGACCTTAGATGGAAACATTGCATGCATGGTAAATGGTGCCGGCCTAGCAATGGCAACCATGGATCT
>JAURFX010000006.1 GCA_030834065.1 Gammaproteobacteria bacterium | reverse complement strand
CTGAGATGAAGATAACCCACGTGATCAGAGGTGATGATCATCTAAGCAATACTCCTAGGCAGGTACAAATTATAGAGGCACTGGAGCAAAAAATTCCACTCTACGCGCATGTGCCCATGATCTTTGGCGAGGACGGAAAAAAGCTATCCAAGCGCCATGGCGCGACAAGTGTTGTTGAATTTAAAAACCAAGGCTACATGAGAGAGCCTCTTTTTAACTACCTTGCAAAGCTAGGCTGGTCTAGTGGAGATCAAGAGATCTTTAGTATTAATGAGCTCATTGATTTATTCAGTCTGGAAAATTGTTCTAAATCCCCCTCAGTCTTTGACTATAAGAAACTAGATTGGGTATCACAGCAGCACCTCATAAATATGGATAATTCTGAAGTAGCAAAACTCTTAACTCAAGAGCTTGATAATCATGGTCTATCGCTATCAAAGCAAGATGCATTATCTTTTGTCGTGCATTATAAAGAGCGATCGATCTCAGTCAGCGATATGGCAAAAAAGATAAGCCCATACCTAGCGAATGAGATAGCTTATGAACCCAATGATAAAGAAAAGTATTTAAGTCAGAGCTTTCTAAACAACCTAAAGTTAGCGCTCATGAGCCTATCCCAGTTAAGTGAATGGGAATCGCAAACGATTGACACAGAAATCAAGAGCCTGATTAAAAAGGAGGAAATAAAGATGCAAGATTTGGCGCAACCTCTCAGAGTCGCGCTAGTTGGGAAGGCATCCTCTCCAGGGATTACAGATACATTAATTCTGATGGGAAAAGAAAAAAGCTTAAAAAGAATTCAATTGGCTATAGACTCTATTAGCTAACTTAAAGATAATGTTTAACTCAAGTGTGGGGCCATAGCTCAGCTGGGAGAGCGCTACGATGGCATTGTAGAGGTCGGCGGTTCGATCCCGCCTGGCTCCACCAAATTGTTCTTTAATTTGCTCGTTAGCTTTTAGAATAATTGGTTATTTATTCATTCCTGAATCGTTATTTAATATTCATTAAAGGCTCGTTAATATAGGCCAAAAATAAGCATAATTGGCTATGTCATACTTACCTATATTCCTTAAATCTCAAAGCTTTCCGCAGGTCCTTGTTGTAGGCGGAGGAGAGATTGCCCAAGCTAAGTCAGAGACTCTCATGGAGCTCGGTTTTCAGGTCAGAGTGATTGCTCTTGAGCTTTCAAAAAGTTTTGAAAAGTTTTGCCTTACACATGGTGTAAGAGCAAAAATTTCTCACTATAGCGAGAAAGAATTAGCATCAGAGAAGATCGTAGTCGCCGCGACTGAGAATAAAAAGCTTAACGCACAAATTGCATTTGAATGCAGACAGAGAGGCATATTGGTCAATGTCGTTGATAATCCAAAGCAGTGCGACTTTATTTTTCCTGCATTGATTAAAAGAGGCCCCTTACAGATTGCAATTTCTACCTCAGGCATTTCTCCCGTTCTTGCCAGAATCATTAAGCAAAAAATTGAACAATTGATTCCGTCTGCCTACGAAAGATTGATTAATTTTCTTAATGATAAGAAGAAAACGATAAGAGATGCATTAAGCAATATCCAGCCCCGAAGATTATTTTACGAATCACTTCTTGAAAGCAATCTTCCAGAAGAATTGTTTGAGGGTAATTTCACAAATGCTAATCAGCTTTTTTTCTCCAGACTCAACGCCAGTCCAGATAAGAATATCGGCGCCCTCTACCTAATAGGCGCAGGTCCGGGTCATCCTGATCTAATTACGGTTAAGGCGGCGCGCTTGATCGGAAAGGCAGATATCATTCTATACGATAGGCTAATTCCTCTAGAGACCATAGGGCAGTACGCAAGAAAGGATGCTGTTAAAGTTTTGGTTGGCAAGACTAGGGATAGGCACCTTAAGTCTCAAGACGAGATCAACAATATCATCAGAGAGCACTTAGGAAAAAATAAGATTGTGGTTAGGTTAAAGGGTGGCGATCCTGGTGTATACGGCCATGGTGCTGAGGAGATAGAAATCGCTAAGCAGCTAGGTGCAACCTATCAAATCATTCCTGGAATTTCTGCGATGAATGGCTGTGCAGCATATACCGGTATACCCTTGACGGAGAGGGGTGGAGCTAACTCATTTCGTGCCCTTACCCTATACCAGGGGGATTTTGAGAATGAGGCGATTTGGAAAACCATTGACCCCAATATGAAAGAGACCCTCATTGTTTACATGAGCACTAAATACTATTTTCAGCTCTGTGAGAAGCTTCTTGCAATTGGCTTTTCTAGCCAAACCCCAATCCTCATTGTCGAACAGGGTACGACAGATTATCAAAGAAGCTACTCCTACTCATTACAGGAATTCATAACTAGAAATAAGAATAAGCAATTCATCTCTCCATCGCTTATGTATATTGGAGGGGTTACCAAGTGGCACAATGATCATGGATGGAGAGAAGAGCATGACGAGGCGAAAGAGTATTTTCCAAAACTCCTCGGAGGTAGCGGTCATGCTTAAGGATAACCAGTTACAGATTATAGATAATTTAATCAATGATTTAGATGGTCACCAGCGCTCTTGGTTACTAGGCTATATTCAAGGCTCTACGCAAGCGGTTGCAGTTAATTTAGATAATCTGGAACGACCAAATTTTTCGCCAGTTGTTCAAAGAAAGGTCAATATTCTATATGCGACCGAGACAGGCAACTCTAAATCGTTAAGCATGGAGCTTCACAAAATTCTCCATACAAAGGGCCAAAAGGTTAAGTCTGCCTCTGTTAATAGACTTAAACTGGAAAGCTTAGACAAAGATGCAAGAACTATCTTTGTGGTAGCAACGCACGGTGAGGGTGATCCTCCCGAGGCTGCAAAGAAGTTTTTTGAATCTATTTCAGATGCCAAGGATCAAGTATTAGCTGGCTTTTCTTATGCCATCTTAGGTCTGGGAGACAGCTCTTATGAGAAGTATTGCGCCGCCGCAGTGACTCTGGATCAGCAACTGCAAAAGCTCGGCGCAAAGCCCTTTACCGAGATGCAGTTACTCGATGTGGATTACCAGAAAACTAAGGATAACTGGATAGAAAGGATAGAAAGCACTATAGAAGAGATTGATAGCAATGCAATGGGACGGGTTATACCCATAAGAAAAGCTGACGAAACACTACCAGCAAAAAGAAGCACCATGGGCTATAACCGTCTCGAGCCAATTGTTGGAAAAATAAAGGATATTTTTGTGCTCAACGATATCGATTCGAACAAGCAAACCTTCCATATCGAGATCAAGGATTTTGGAGATTATGCCTACAGGCCAGGTGATTCAGTTGGAATTATTATCCCTAATACGAAGGGGCCTGATGCGGTACCGAGACTCTATTCAATTTCATCCTCCCCATCATTACACGAGGGTGAAATTCACCTAACAGTTGCGCTAGCATGCCACGATAATGCCGATGGCACTAAAGGCTTTGGTTTGGCCTCAAGTTATCTATCTAAAATGGGCATTGAGGATAAGCTTAGATTTTATATTCATGAGAATAAGCTTTTTGAACTTCCCTCAGAAACTCAAGATGCGATTATGATTGGGCCAGGAACTGGAGTCGCACCCTTTCGCTCACTTACCTTTGAGAGGCAAGAGAAAGGTAACTCGGGTCGAAACTGGCTGTTCTTTGGAGATCAATTTTCTCATTGCGACTTTTTGTATCAGTCAGAGTGGCAAGAACATGTTCAGTTAGGCTCAATTAATCAGATTGATCTTGCCTTTTCACGAGACCAAAAAAATAAGATATATGTTCAGGATAAAATCAAGTCAAAAGCTAGTGAGCTTTGGAAATGGATTCAAGGTGGTGCGATGGTCTATATATGCGGATCAAAAGACCCCATGAGCATTGATGTCGAAAGAACGCTATGTGAGGTAATATCTGAATGCGCAGGCATCAATCTTGATGCGGCAGAGGATTATCTTCTCCAACTTGAAGATGAAGGAAGATACATCAAAGAGGTCTATTAGAATATGGAAAAAGAGCTCTCAATTAATGAAAAAATGAAGGCAGAAAGTAGGGGTCTAAGAGGAGATATCGCGAAGGGTCTTGGTAATAAGCTGACAGGCGAGCTAAGTGATAGCGACCAGCAACTATTAAAGTTCCATGGATCCTACCAGCAGGATGATCGAGATCGTCGGGAGGAGAGAGAAAATAAAAAACTTGAATGGGCCTATTCCTATATGGTGCGACTTAGAATTCCGGGAGGAGATATTGATGCAACGCAGTGGCTTGAGCTTCAAAATATCTGCGATAAGTATGCCTCAGGCACTATTAAGATAACGACAAGACAAACTATTCAATTCCATGGCATTGTCAAATCTAGACTTAAACCTACCATACAGGACTTTGATAAGCTTGGTTTAGATACTATTGCAGCATGTGGCGATGTAAATCGTAATGTCATGTGTGGTGCAAACCCTGCTTTAAGTGATGCCCATGATGAGATCTTTCAATATGCTGATAAGATCAGCGCTCACTTACTACCCAAAACAAATGCCTTTACAGAGATCTGGCTGGATGGGGAAAAGCTTAATGATGAAAAGGGTGCCGAAGAGGATCCGCTTTATCTAGACACCTACCTTCCTAGAAAATTTAAGATTGCGATTGCCATCCCACCCCTTAATGATACTGACGTATTTGCCAATGATATTGGATTGATAGCGATCATTAAAGATAATAACTTCGAAGGTTTTAATATTTCTGTAGGTGGTGGCTTAGGAATGACCCATGGCAATTCCAAAACCTATCCTAGGAGAGGTACGGTCATAGGATTTATCTCAAAAGAGAAGGTGCTTGATATCGTTTGGCAAATTGTTGCTATTCAGAGAGACCACGGTGATCGATCTGATAGAAAACTAGCTAGACTTAAATACACTATCGATAGACTAGGCATCGAGTGGTTTAAGACTGAGTTAAATTCAAGATCTGAGTCTATGCTTGAGAATGAAAAACCTTTTCTCTTCAATCGTCGCGGAGATCTTTACGGATGGTTTCAAGATAAGAAAAAGCTTTGGTACTATGGCGCTTTTGTAGAATCAGGACTGGTTAAGGACGAGGAGGGTTATTTATTAAAATCTTCACTTAAGGAGATTGCCTTGCTCAAGGCATGTGGTTTTAGGTTTACAGGCAATCAGAATATCATGCTTACAAATATAGATGATCAGAAAAAGGATCTGATTAATCAGATTCTAGAAAAATATGGAATCCTTGACGAAAAATTTTCTTTAACGAGAAAAGATGCAATCGCATGCGTTGCATTACCAACGTGCCCTCTTGCCTTAGCAGAAGGACAAAGATATTTACCTACATTAATTAATAAAATCGAAAAAATCCAAGATAGCGCTGGCATAGGTGATACACCTATATCCGTCAGAATGACTGGGTGCCCAAATGGATGTGGCAGGCCTTATCTTGCAGAAATTGGTTTGATTGGAAAAGCTCAAGGCAAGTACGTTCTCAGACTGGGAGGCGATAGTTATGGAGAACGATTAAATCAGGTCTACCTAGAAGAGGCTGACGAATCAGAAATCCTAGAAAGTCTAAGGTCTCTCTTTGGCGAATACGCAACCCAACGTCAAGGACAGGAATCATTTGGGGATTACTTCAATCGAACTGCCCAATAGATAATACTTATATCAAATTATTCAGTCCTAATATCCAAATAATTAGGTTATAATCTTAAAAATTTTATAGCTGTCCCCATCGTCTAGAGGCCTAGGACACTGCCCTTTCACGGCGGCAACAGGGGTTCGAATCCCCTTGGGGACGCCACATCTAGGCGTTAGTATATGTACAGCAAGATTTCAAGCTTAGCCATCGCTCCTATGATGGGATACACTGATCGGCATTTTAGATACATATACTCAACCCTATTTCCAAAATTATCTCTCTATACAGAGATGGTGAACCTGAATTATTTTTTAAATAAAACAGAATTTCCAAAGGTCTATAGCAATAATTACTCGAGAGTTACGGTTCAACTGGGAGGTAATGAGCCTAAAAAATATGGATCGGTAGGACATTTGCTTTCAGATATGGGTATCCAAAAAATAAATATAAATTGTGGCTGTCCGAGTCCCAGGGTAGGTAAAGGAAGGTTTGGAGTGGTCCTGATGCGTGAGCCTGAATTAGTGAAGGAGTGTGCAAATGCAATTTTAGAGCACTCTAACCTAGAGGTATCAGTTAAATGTAGAATTGGAATAGGCAGTAAACCTGATTTTAAGAAACTACAAGAATTTATCGAAATTGTTGCAACATCAGGTGTCAGAGATTTTATTGTTCATGCTAGGCCAGCAATCCTAAACGGAATTAGCCCGAAGGCAAATAGATCAATACCCAGGCTCGATTACACCATGGTAGAGAGACTTATCAATGAGAGACCTGACTTAAACTTTATGCTTAACGGGGGCATTGATTCGCTTGATACCATAAGGAGTCTAAGCCCATCAATTAAAGCAATTATGGTGGGTAGGATGGCATATAAGAACATCCCTGAGCTCACAGAAAGTTATAAATTTATCTATGGCGAAGATCTTAACATGTCAGATGGCATAGATAGGATCATTGAGTACATAGAATCTGCTCAGTCAAGGGGTACAAATCCTTCGCACATCGTTAGGCATTTACTGCCATTTAAAAAGAATACTCCAAATACTCGAAGATGGCGCTCTTCTATTATCCAAAAGTCAAATATTGAAGAGATGAGGCCCTATCTTAATGAACTTAAAGAGGCAAGCTAAATATATGAAACGTTTAAAACAAGCAGAAAAAGCAGACATCAATAAACTGTATGAAAAGTCAGTTCAAAATGTTGGAGCTGAGCTAGAGTTTATAGATAAGGTTTATGCAGATCATTTTAATGGTAATCATCCATCAATCCTGCGTGAAGATTTTTCGGGGACATCTGCATTGTGTTGTGAGTGGGTAAAGGCAGGAAAAAATAGGCAGGCCATCGGAGTTGATCTAGATGAAGAAGTTTTGACTTGGGCAGAGATACATAATCTAAATAAGCTAGATTCTAAACAGAGGCAAAGAGTTGAATTAATTAATAGGGATGTGCTTACTGTTAAGACTTCGAAGGTGGATGTGATTGGAGCTTTCAATTTTAGTTATTGGGTCTTTCATAAGAGGGAAGAGCTAAGGGACTATTTTAAAAATTGCCTCCAAGGTTTGAATAGAGATGGCCTAATGTTCCTTGATGCATATGGAGGCTCTGACGCTTACGAGGTTCAAAAGGAAAGAACAAAATTTAGGACATTTACTTATGTTTGGCATCAGGCATATTTTGAACCAATTACGGCAAGATATAGATGTCATATTGGGTTTGAATTCCCTGACGGCTCAAAGATACCTCAGGCATTCACGTATGAGTGGAGGTTATGGACCTTACCAGAGATAAAAGAAGTCCTTCTCGATGTGGGTTTTCGTGAAGTCACCATATACTGGGAGGAGGAGGATGAGGATGGTGAAGGAACAGGCAATTATCTGCCTGAAACCCAGGGTACCAATGATGCTGCTTGGATCGTTTATATAGTAGCTAAAAAATAAGTAGTCTCTTAAGAGAGTTCCGCTAATACCTTATCACACTCCTCTAAAAGTCTTTCAGGTGTCTTGCTGCCAAATTCCTCAAGGTATTTCTTAAATTCAGATATTTCCTGCTTCCATTGCTTGTAATCGATATGCGTTAATTCATCGATTCGGCTTGAATCAATATTTAGACCATTCAAGTTAATATCATTATTCCCTGGCACAAAACCAATGGGAGTCTCCACTGCATGGGTGCCATCCTTGCAACGCGAGATGATCCACTCTAGCACTCTCATATTTTCTCCAAAGCCAGGCCACAAGAATTCACCTGATGCATTTTGTCTAAACCAATTTACATGAAATATTTTAGGTAAAGCGCTAAGTTTTTGACTAAAACTCAGCCAGTGCGCCCAATAGTCTCCAAAGTTATATCCGCAGAACGGTTTCATAGCCATAGGGTCTCTTCTTACAACACCGATCTTGCCTGTGGCTGCGGCTGTTGTTTCGGATGCCACACTCGCAGCTACCATGACACCATGCTCCCAATCCTTTGCTTGATAAACAAGGGGTGCAAGTTCTTTTCTTCTGCCACCAAACACTAATGCGCTGATAGGAACTCCCTCTGGAGCTTCGGCTAATGAGGAGTAGCTAGGGTTTTGTTTTGCAGAGACAGTAAATCTTGAGTTTGGGTGCGCACCTGGCTTTTTACCAGTAAATGCATTGCCAAGCCAGTCTGTGATTGGGATGCCTGTCTCTTTGCCTTCCCACCAAGGTTCATTATCTGCAGTCACTGCAACATTTGTGAATATAGTATTGCTGGTGATGGTATTGAAGGCATTAGGATTTGTTTTTAAATTGGTTCCCGGCACAACACCAAAATATCCGGCCTCAGGGTTAATTGCTCTGAGTTGGCCGCTCTCATCAGGGTGCAACCAGGCGATATCATCACCTAGAGTCCATACCTTCCATCCCTTGTACTCTTCAGGTGGAATCAACATTGCAAGGTTTGTTTTTCCGCATGCCGATGGGAATGCGCAGGCAAGGTAGTGCACCTCACCTTGCGGATTCTCAATACCGACGATTAACATATGCTCAGCCAACCAACCTTCAGTTCTAGCTTGATGGGATGCAATTCTAAGCGCATGGCATTTCTTTCCTAGAAGCGCGTTACCCCCATAGCCAGAACCATAGCTCATGATGAAGAGCTCATCCGGGAAATGCATGATAAATCTTCTCTCAGGATCTAATTCACCTGTGGAGTGTAGCCCCTTTATAAAGGATCCTGATGACTCTATCTCTTTTAAAGCGCTTTGTCCCATGCGGGTCATAAGGTACATATTTACAGCAACATAGATGCTATCTGTAATCTCAACACCGTACCTTGAAAATTTTGATCCAAGCGGCCCCATGCAGTAGGGGATAACGTACATGGTTCTACCCTTCATGCATCCGGCAAAGAAGTTATTCATCATGTCTTTTGCCTTTGAGGGCTCCATCCAATTATTGTTAGGACCAGCCTCTAACTCGGTCTCTGTGCACACGTAAGTTAGATGCTCAACTCTTGCGACATCTTGAGGATCAGAACGATGCAAATAACACCCCGGAAAGGTCTTATCGTTAAGTTTAATCATGTCACCCGTCGTGACCATCTGATCAATAAAGGAGAAGTACTCGGCATCTGAACCATCACACCAATGGATCTGATCTGGATTACAATGAGAGGCAACTTCAGATACCCAATTGCTGAGTTCTGGTAAGGTAGTTTGTGTCATAATTGCTTTAATTTTATGTAAAATGAAAGCATTAGATTATATCTAAATATCTTGCCAAATGGTTAATAAAATTAGGTTTTTTTATGTCACAGACTAATTTAATTTGTTTCAACGGTGTAGGCGCTTCGTTTAGTATAGGTTTTCTATATGATGAGCAAGTGAGCTCCTTTCAATCGCCGTCGAGTAAGAATCAGCTTAGCCATATCTTAAATTTTTTAGACGATCAGAAAAAGAAGCACTCCTTTGAGAAACTTGGTTCAATTGCATACGTCAATGGACCCGGTTCATTTACAGGCATTCGGATGGCTCTCATGCTTGCTCAGGGACTGGCCTTTGAGTCCGCAGTCAGATTGATGCCTATTGGTAGTCTTGAATTATTGTCCTACATTGCTTGGAAGGCAACGGGTATGGAGACGATTCATACCGTCATGAATGCCTACTCTAAAGAATTATTTATTGCAGAATATCATAGGGATTCGAATGGAACTTTTATATTAAAAACCATAAATACCTTATCGGATAAAAAAATAAATCTTGCTCAACATAATTATTTTTCTTTTGAGTTTGATCAAACGATGATTTCAGAGAGATCAGGCGATGTTCAGAGTTTTAAATGCAGTCCGACAGAACTTCTTGAGTACCATGCAATAAAACATAAAAACTTTATGGGTCATCACTATATGAAACCCGAGTTTTTGTATGTCAGGGAAGACAGTGCATGGAAATGATTGGCATTACATATTGTCATAATTCTGTAACAACCTATCCTTATTTTACTTATGTCTAAATCCATGAGAGAAAATATGGAATTATTGGTTTTTGAGGATGATCTGAGTATTGTCAATATGCTTAAAGTTTTTTTCGAGAGACATAAATACAATGTCCGTAGCTCAACGACAGTGTCTGGTGGACTTAGCTTATTGGCTGATAAGAAGCCTGACATCATCATCATGGATTGGATGCTCCCCGATAGGAGTGGCATTGAGGCCATTAGACAGATTCGACGTGAGCAGAGATTTGATGCAATTCCTATCATCATGCTGACGGCAAAATCCTCTGAGGATGATACCATCATGGGCTTAAATAGTGGCGCAGATGATTATGTGGCCAAACCTTTTTCCTCCAAGGAATTACTTGCTCGGGTTCAGGCAAATTTAAGAAGAGTTCCTACCGCAAAAGAAAAATATAGAGTGGATGGATTGGAGGTTGATGTCGAGTCGCATAAGGTTTGCATAGATGAGAGTGAAATTAATTTAGGGCCGATTGAATTTAAGCTATTACATTTTTTTATTGCAAGACAGGAAAAGGTGTTTTCACGGGAACAGCTTCTTGATAGTGTTTGGGGTGGTAATGTTTATCTTGACGATAGAACCGTTGATGTTCATATTAGGAGGCTAAGAGCGAAGCTAGAGCCTTATGGATACGAAAATTATATTAAAACGGTTCGAGGCTCAGGATATATATTTTCAAAGCCCAGACTAAATGCGACTCACTAATTTAATTTTTTTCCTCCTTGGTCAGCTGCTCCTTGTCATCATAGCGACCTTTTTGTTGGGCACCTTGCTGGGAGGCTTTTATCACTCTGCCTTGATCATAATTTCTGCATACCTTATTTTAATGCTCATCTATGTATTTTCACTTAAAGAGAGCTTGCAACATGGTTTTAAAATTAAATGGCTTGGAACGAGGGGTTTTTTAAGTGAGGTCAACTCAAGTATCGAGGCATTAAGCAAAAGTCGTTGGCGGTATCGAAAGCGATTTGCACAGCTCATCAAAGAGGTAAATGCTTTAGCAAGCGCAATCCCAGATGCCGGGATCATTATTGATGAATTTAACAACATAGAGTGGTGCAATCGCTCATCCTTGACGCTCTTAGGGGTGGATCAAGATAGAGATATCGGGCAAAAGGTTGGTAACATTATCCGTTTCCCAGCATTTAACCATTATCTTAAAAACCATAAGATGGATAACTTTATTGATATTGAGGATAGCAATAATAAGAGATTTCTAAGATTTAGGATTGTTGAGTATCACGACCACAGCTCTCGAACTAAAAAATTTATATCTGTCCGTGATGTTACCGCTCAGTCCAAGCTGAATCAGATAAGAAAGGATTTTATCGCCAATGCGAGTCATGAGCTAAAAACACCGCTAACAACCATCAAGGGATATTCTGAGATCATTAATGAGGATTCTAAGGAGCAAGAGTTAGCGAACTTTGCAAACCAAATTACCTTACAAGCCGATCGAATGAATAAGATTATTGAAGATTTACTCTCACTTTCAAAAATTGAGAACAGCGATATGGAGCTAAATGATGACTTGATAGATGTTGGATCGATTATCAATCAAGTCCTAGAGTCTTATGAATCTTTGAATAAAAAAATTAACTTTAAATTAAGTATCGAGTGCGATAAAAAATTAATATCTGATGAGAGTCTTTTTTATTCTATTGTTGAAAATCTTATTTCAAATGCGCATCGATACACGGATGAAGGTGGAGACGTCTTGATTTCTTGGTCTGCAGACGCTGAATATGCGACTTTCACCGTTCAGGATACTGGAATCGGTATTCCTCAAGAATCTATTGAACGAATTACAGAGAGGTTTTATCGAGTGGACAAAGGAAGGAACGCTAAAACCGGCGGTACGGGACTTGGTTTATCCATAGTTAAGCATGCGTTGGATAGGATGGGGGCAGAACTTATCATAGAGAGTGAGCTGCAAGTTGGAAGCTCCTTTAGCTGCCGATTCCCAAACAAAAGATTAGCCAAAGATTAAAGGAGTTGATAGATTATTAGTCATGAAAGAGTTTAATAAACATACCAGTAGGAAATTCAATGAGGAGCTTGAGTCCGTCAGGAATAGTGTGCTCAAGATGGGCGGTCTTGTTGAGGAAATGCTTACCCAAGCGTTACATGGTTTCTTTCAGGGTGACTCACAAGCCTGCACGAATGTCATTGCAATGGATGATCATGTTAATGATCTTGAGCTGGAAATTGATGATGAGTGCCGAAGGATTCTCGCGACTCGAGCACCTGCTGCGATTGACCTTAGATTGATCATGGCTATTATTAAGACAATCACAGATATTGAGCGTATGGGTGACGAGGCAGAGAAGATTGCCAGGCTCTCGATTAACTTGCTAGAAAGTTCAGAAATTAATAAAGCAGATCATCTTGAGATTCAAGCCATGGGTGAATTAGTTCAGACCATGACTAAAAAGTCATTAGATGCTTTTGCTCGATTTGACTCAGAGCTTGCTTTATCAACCTTTAGGTCTGATGAGATGGTTGATTCACAGTATAAAACTCTGTCAAGAAGTAGCATTACCCATATGATGGAAGACCCTCGATCGATAACCAAGAGACTTAACATTATGTGGATTGCCCGCGCTCTTGAGAGGATAGGGGATCACTCCAAAAATATTTGTGAGTATGTCATCTATACTGAAAAAGGCCTAGATATAAGGCATGCTGAGGATCTTGAAGGGTAGGTCATGAGCAAAACGCAGATCCGAAACCTTGTTGGCTTTTTAATTGTCTGCTCGCTTATGGGTTATGCGCTTTATTCTGAGCATGTGCTCGGTTTGGTAGCTTGCCCATTATGCATATTTCAAAGGTTAGCGATGATTGGTCTTGGCATTATATTTATACTAGCTTTTTTCGCACAATTGACACCTTTAATAGTTTCAAGGCTATTAGGTTTGCTGGGTTTTATAATTGCTGGAATTGGACTAAGCATTGCCGCTAGGCATGTTTATATCCAGAATCTACCCCCTGAGCTTGTGCCTACATGCGGACCTGGTCTTGATTATTTGATGGACGCCTTTCCTTTGCTTGAGGCATTAACATTGATCATGACAGGCTCAGGAGAATGTGCTGAAGTATCATGGCGATTCTTAGGGGTTTCGATGCCTGGCTGGGTACTCGTTTGGTTTGGGTTTTTGGGCTTTTATGTGCTCACGGTAAACTGGAAAAGGTCCGAGCTAGGTTAGCATCTTCTCAAGAATTCTCTCGTAAGTTTTAGTCATGAGAGCTAAGTGATCCAATTGAATGAATTCATTGTTTTTATGAATGGATTTATTTATTGGCCCAAGCTCAATGACCTCTGTGCCATAGGGCGCGATATATCTCCCATCCGAGGTGCCGCCCGCAGTTGAATAAGTTAATTCATCCCCTATCACTTCATGGACACAATCCTTTACCACGTTGGAAAAATGTCCCTCTTCAGTGATGAATGGATTGCCCGCATTTTTCCATTCAATCTTATATTGACATGAGAGTGAGTTAAGAATCTTTTCTATTTGAGATGAAAGCGTTTCAAAGCTCCACTCATCGGAATATCTTAGATTAAATCGAGCAATTAGCGAGGAGGGAATCACATTCACTGCATTCGCATCAGAGTGCACATACACAGGCTGAAAGCTAGTTTTTGGAAAAAATGTATTGCCTCTTCCTAAATCTAATTTGTCCATGGCATACATGAATTTCGCATAGGTTAGCATGACATTTTCAGTCGCTTGAGGATAAGCGACATGACCTTCCTGTCCATGGATGCTAAGTATCCCGCTTAGGCTACCTCTCCGCCCTATGCGTGCAAAATCAAAAAGCCTTTCGGAGCTCGATGGCTCGCCAATTAAGCACCAATCTAACTGAATTTGTTTTTTTTGAAGTTCTTGCATCACATACTTTGTGCCAAAATCTGCTGCGCCTTCTTCATCGCTGGTCAATAGAAAAGCCAGCCTCCCTTTTAAACTAGGATTATTTTTAATGAAATTTATGGCGGCAGTGACTAGACAGGCAAGACCGCCTTTCATATCTGCAGCCCCCCTAGCAAAAAGCTTTCCCTCTATCTCGGTGGGGACGAAAGGGTCGGTATTCCAATGTTCTTTGTCAGCAGGGACCACATCGGTGTGTCCTGCTAGACAAAATATGGGCCCCTCTTTACCAATGATTGCCCATAAATTACTGACCCCATTTTTATCAAACCTCCCTATCTCAAATCCACTGTCTTGAAGGAGGCCTGAAATTAATTCCAAGCAGCCATTGTCATTAGGCGTAACTGATTGAATTTTAAGTAATTCATTGAGTAAAGTTTGTTCATTCATACTAAAAGGAAGTCCTGATTAATAATGTAATAAAAATGTAACAATTGATCACTAAGCTACGCGTATCAACTATATATGGAGTAATCGTGAAATTAGTGAATAGAGCATTTGTCATCATTTTTTCTTACCTAATTATAACTGGTGTTAATGCACAGTCCTCAAGAGACTACATCAGTATTGTTGGATCGTCTACTGTTTATCCTTTTTCGATCGTCGTTGCAGAAAACTTTGGTCTAGCAACAGGCTACAGAACCCCAACAATCGAGTCCACAGGATCGGGCGGTGGAATTAGAGCCTTTTGTCAGGGGATTGGATTAAATTTCCCTGACATTACCAATTCTTCAAGACGAATCAGACAAAGCGAAGTAGATCAGTGTAACTCTAATGGCGTATCTGAAATCATCGAGGTAAAGGTCGGTTATGACGGGATCGTCCTTGCCAATTCATTGAGCGGTCACAACTTCAACTTAACTAAAGAGGAAATCTTTTTAGCCCTAGCTAAAACAGTTCCTGATGGCAACGGAGGTCTAATTGAGAATCCGTATACCTTCTGGTCTGAGATAAATTCGAGCTTTCCTAATAATCGGATTGAGGTACTGGGTCCGCCGCCTACCTCGGGCACAAGAGACGCCTTTGTAGAACTTGTGATGGATGCAGCATGCTCAAGTTTTCCTGAAATTGAGGCATTGGATGGTGAGGCGCATCAGCTTGCATGCCAATCTATGAGAGAGGATGGTCATTTTATTGAGGCTGGAGAAAACGACAACATGATCATTCAAAGACTTAATGTCAATAGCAATGCATTAGGGATTTTTGGCTACAGCTTCTTGGATCAGAACAGGGATGTTGTTAAAGGATCGAGAATAGATGACGTAGCTCCTGAATTTGATTTTATCGTGGGAGGTCAGTACCCCATCTCCAGACCTCTTTATTTCTACGTTAAGTCAGCGCATGTTGGCATTGTTCCAGGGCTGGAGGAGTTTATATTTGAATATACCGATGAAAATACGATTGGAGAATTTGGCTATCTTACGGATAGGGGTTTAATTCCTATGGGATATGAGGAATTCGAAATGATTCAATCCAGCGCAAGACAATTATCACCTTTACAGCTATGATTGTTAGGTGTCTTTAAGCGCATATTTTGTAATTAATTTAATCCTTGCCCTGCTTCTTTATCTCTATGGGAGAAGTAGGGCAATTGCCTTTTCATCGAGCCGTAAACTCTTTGCTACTAAGGGTTATTTTGGCTTGCATAATCTTTTGGTGGCGTTTGTACCATCGTTTTTATTTGTTCTCATCTATACGCTCGCTGAGCCTGGAATGATCAGATACCTAGTGCAATCTGCCCTACCATCTGTCCTTGATGTTGAGCCTGAAAGTTTTCAATTTATTTATAATGAGCTCTTAAATGTCCACGCTGAGATCATCCCCTTTGACGCATCAAATACCACACATACTCTAGGACTCGCGGTTTATGTGGGTGCCATAAATACAGTTTCAATTTCTAAAATGCTTCTGTTTGGGAGTATTGTACTGATTGCCACTATGTATGCATTATATCGAACGAATCCTAGCTTTAATGCAAGGGTCCATGCCGAGTTGATGATTAAATGGATACTGATGCTTTTGTCTATGATATCTGTCATCACAACCTTTGGAATTTTACTTTCTGTGCTCTTTGAGAGTATTCGATTCTTTGGTCAGGTATCTATTTTTGATTTCCTTTTTGGAACACAGTGGAGCCCTCAGACAGCTATCAGAGAGGATCAGGTGGGCTCAAGTGGCGCTTTTGGTGCCGTTCCAGTATTTGGCGGAACTCTACTTATTGCTCTGGTTGCAATGGCAGTAGCTATTCCTTTTGGTCTCTTCTCGGCCATCTTCCTTTCTGAGTATGCGAAAAGCTCAACAAAGGATATCTTAAAGCCTATCCTTGAGATTTTGGCAGGTATTCCAACTGTCGTATATGGATACTTTGCCGCTCTTGTCATTGGTCCTTTTATAAGGGAGTTAGGGGACAACTTAGGTTGGCAACTGACCTCGGAGAGTGCACTTGCAGTGGGTCTCGTAATGGGAGTCATGATTATTCCTTTTGTTTCATCTATCTCAAGTGATGTTATCAGTGCAGTCCCCATGAGCCTTCGGGAGGGTTCGTATGGATGCGGCGCAACCAAATCAGAAACCATAAGAAATGTAGTTTTACCCGCAGCCCTTCCTGGAATTATTGCGGGGGTATTGCTTGCAGTGTCAAGAGCCATTGGAGAGACCATGATTGTGGTCATGGCAGCAGGATTAGCCGCAAACCTCACTTTTAACCCGCTCGAGCCCGTTACAACGGTGACCGCTCAAATTGTTACATTATTAGTTGGCGATCAGGAGTTTGACAGTGCTAAGACGCTTGCAGCATTTGCTCTGGGCTTGGTTTTATTTGTTGTTACGCTGCTATTAAATATTTATGCCCTGCATGTGGTAAGAAAATATCGGGAACAATATGAGTAGAGATCTAAAAACACTAGTTTCTCAAGGCCTAAAGTCGCGCTATCGAAATGAACGCATCATGCGATCCTTGGGTGTCACCGCGCTTCTTTTTGCTTCTGGCTTTTTGCTTCTCATACTTAGCATCATCTTTTCTCAGGGCTACAGAGCGTTCACTCAGACATACATCGAGATACCCATAGAACTATCGACAGCAGATATCGAAGATATTTCATCGATTAACTTTCAAAATAAAATCAGAGATGGATTGAGGGAGCTTTTCCCTGAATTACAGGCTCGAGCTGAGCTTGCTGACCTATTTAGACTTGCAAGTCGAGGCGCCTCAATCGATCTCGAGAGAGATATCAGTTCAGAGACTCCTCCAGGTACTATCAATTTTATTGCATTAGCCTCATCTGATGTCGATATGATAAATAAAGGTTATTTTGTAGACAGTGAATCACCGCGGGGAAGATTAAGTGAACAGCAGTATGAATACTTTCAATCGCTTACAGATAGAAATTTAATTTCCAGACAGATAAACACAAATCTATTTCTTAAAGGAGATTCTAGCTACCCTGAGATGGCCGGTGTCATGGGCGCCATTATGGGCTCTGTTTTTGTTTTAGGTATCACGCTATTTCTCTCGTTTCCTATCGGCGCGGCAACTGCTATCTATCTTGAGGAATTCGCCCCCAAGAATCGATTCACAGATTTTATCGAGGTCAACATCAATAATCTCGCAGCCGTACCTTCGGTTATTTTTGGATTGCTTGGACTGGCAATGTTTATTAACTTTTTTGGTTTTCCTCGCTCGGCACCAATCGTGGGTGGTTTTGTGTTGACTTTGATGACGCTACCTATTGTCATTATTGCCTCAAGAGCAGCAATTACATCTGTGCCACCCTCTATCAAGGAGGCAGCGCTAGGTCTTGGTGCATCAAAATTAAAAATGGTAGTCGATCATGTCATCCCGCTCGCCTTACCGGGCATGCTAACTGGCACCATTATTGGCATGGCGCGCGCATTGGGTGAATCAGCCCCTCTGTTAATGATAGGCATGGTCGCCTTTATTACAGAAATCCCTCAGACAATATTTTCACCCTCCACAACGCTACCCATACAGATATTCCTCTGGGCGGATAGCCCAGACCGTGGATTTTCTGAGCGAACCTCTGCAGCCATTATCATCCTCCTGGTATTTCTGATTTTGATGAATCTAATAGCTGTAATTCTAAGAAAGAAATTTGAAAAAAAATGGTAATCTAGTGATGTTAAAAATTAAAGATAATGTAAATGGATAAGCCGATATTTCAGGTTAAAGGGGTCGATGTTTTTTATGGTGATAACCATGCCATTAAGAGCGTTAACTTAGATATCGCGCGTAACGAAGTTATATCCTTGATTGGTCCATCAGGCTGTGGAAAATCAACTTTCATCAGATGCTTAAATCGTATGAACGACACCATTGAGTCGGCAAGGATTTCAGGCGAGGTTCTGCTTGAAGGCGAGGATATATATTCAAAAGAGATGGACGTCGTGATGCTAAGAGCACGTGTAGGCATGGTATTTCAAAAGCCCAATCCATTTCCTAAATCCATTTATGACAACGTAGCCTATGGGCCTAGAATCCATGGCCTGGTTGATACAAGATCCGATCTCGATGATATCGTCAAAGAAAGCTTACAAAAGGCTGGATTATGGGAAGAGGTTAAAGATCGACTAACAGCCATAGGGACTTCATTGTCAGGCGGTCAGCAACAAAGACTATGCATCGCGAGAACCATTGCAGTTGGGCCAGAGGTTATTCTGATGGATGAACCTTGTTCGGCGTTAGATCCTATCGCCACTGCTAAAATAGAGGATCTTATTGATGAGCTAAGAGAGAAGTATGCCATCGTCATTGTGACGCACTCAATGCAACAGGCAGCAAGGGTTTCCCAGAGGACTGCCTATTTTCACCTTGGTGAGATTATCGAGGTAGGCGACACCGACCAAATATTTACCAATCCCAAGGAAAGGCTCACCGAAGACTATATCACCGGTAGATTTGGCTAATCTTTGTCATAAAGAAACAATTTTGTAAAAAAGTCATATTGTAATAAAACTGTAATATTAAATTTCTAGGATACACATAACTAATGGAGTGTTTTTAATGAAGTTTTTTGCCTTATTTTTATTTGCCATGTTTATTACTACCAACGCAATCGCTCAAACGGATTCGATTTCGATTTCAGGTGACTTGAGATACCGTCATGAGACAAGGATAGAGGAAGGCAAGGAGGATCGCTATTTACAAAGGATCAGGGCCAGATTAGGGTTCCGTGCCAATCCTACAGAGCAAATTGAGATTAGAGTAGGTTTTGCGACTGTTGAGGATGGGAACCCGGTGAGTGCAAACATTACCCTCTCAGAGGGAGGCTCAAAAAAAAGCTTCGCCCTTGATTATGCATATTTTAACTACTCTATCAACGAACAACTCCAGTTAATGGGTGGCAAATTAAGAAACCCATGGTACCGGGCCGGCGGTCAACCCATTATCTTTGATGGAGACTTAACTCCAGAGGGATTAGCCTTGAGATACGATGTCAATAATATCTTTATCAATGTTGTAAATTTTCAATCCGAGGAGGTCAAGGCCTCAGACCTCGACCCTCAAATGATTGGAGGACAAATCGGAGTAAACCTCGATAACCTAGTGATTGGTTTAGGTTATCAGGACTATCTGGACACTCAGGGATCAGTCCCCTTTTATGATGGTAAAAATAGAAGGGCGTCACTGGATGCCGATGGGGGATACCTTTATGACTACAACATTGGTGAGGCATTCTTTCAATACACCAATGATGATCTATTAGACGAAAGATTAAGAGTTTTTGGTCTTATGACCCAGAACTTTGAGGCGGAAGAGGGTGCGAGTGGTTTTACGCTTGGCACACAATACGGCAACGCGTCAGGGCCTGGCTCTTGGAGAGTGGGCTATGCTTACAGTGATCTCGAGAGAAATACTGTTTTATCGCTTTATACTGACTCTGATATAGGTGGGGGTGGAACAGGAAAGAAAGGGCATGTGATTGATTTTATCTATGTTCTCAATAGCGGGCTCCGTTACCAGCTTACTTATTTTGATAATCAGATACTTAACAGTTCAGATGAATATATAAGCTACAAAAGGCTTCATCTAGACGCGCAGTTTAGCTTTTAAAACCTAAGCAATTCATTATTACTTGTTTTGGCTCTTGTTTCTGCATCTACGCGCTTGACAATAACAGCGCAGTAGAGAGAGCAGGAGCCAACAGCGCTTGGGAGTGATCCAGGCACTACAACAGATCCACTCGGCACCCTGCCATAGTAGATCTTATCGTTTTCTCTGTCATAGATTTTTGTGCTTTGACTTATAAACGTTCCCATAGCGATTACAGAATTCTCCTCGACTATGACACCTTCTACAATTTCACTTCTCGCACCGATGAAACAATTATCCTCAATAATCGTTGGACTTGCTTGTAACGGTTCAAGAACACCACCGATTCCTGCACCACCAGACAGATGAACATTTTTACCAATTTGGGCACAACTGCCAACAGTTGCCCATGTGTCAATGGTGCATCCCTCATCAACGTATGCACCTATATTAATAAAGCTTGGCATGAGAACACACTGTTTCCCCACAAAAGAACCCTTCCTAACAATTGCATGAGGGACCACTCTGACAAGCTCATCCTTAAATGTTTGCTCCTCATAGTTAGCATATTTTAGAGGGACCTTATCGTAGAAATTCTGATAACTTGATTGAGCTAATGCATTGTCATTCACTCGAAATGATAGAAGCACTGCCTTTTTTAGCCATTCGTTTATAACCCATTCACTATTGATCTTCTCGGCTACACGTAACCGACCGGTATCTAATTCATTGATAGCATGATTGATAAGATCCTTATCTTCAGCCTTAACATTATTAGTATTTAATTTTTCTCGATCATTCCACAGTTGTTCAATTTGATCTTTCATTGTCAATCTCCTGATAACCTTAATGCATTCTCAATCACTTGTTCAATTTTCTCATGATATCCATCATTCACTTTAAGACCGTCTCGATCTGTAATGAAAAAGATATCATCAACTCTCTCGCCCAATGTTGAAATTTTGGCATTAATTAATTTAAGTTGTAACTTTTCAAACTCGTTAGCGATGATATTTAAGATTCCAGGTCGATCCAATGTACTCAGCTCTATAATCGTTTGATCCTTGTCATTGTTAAAGCACTTGACCCTAACGAATGGCTTAAAAGATTTAACCTCCCTTCTGGTTTTTCTCGTTAAGGTAATTTTTTTATCCCTGTTCTCTACGATGTATGTATTAAGTCGATCGGTAAGCTCGGACATGCGCATGCTATTAACCAGAAGCTTGGGATCTGGCTCGCTGAAATAGTAGATATCGAGATTATTATTTTCGATATGATTAAACTTAACATCAAGAATATTAAGACCGACCTGCTCAATGATGGCCGTTACCCTTGCAAAGCTCGAAAAATTAGTGGGGGTCAATACTGCCACTCTATGTATTTTATCGTCTATAAGGTTATCTGGCTTGACTGCAGGGCTATCATTTATTAGAAGTAAATCGGTTAACCAGACAATTTCAGACACGCTTTGATTGGTGAAAAAAGTATCCTCAAGCTTGCCCCATAGATTTTCAATTTCTCTAATAGAGATATTCGGATTAATTTTTGAGAGCGCGGCAAGAGCATCAATTTTTCTCTCCTTTATCAGGATCTCATAATCTATCCCTTGATCCAGGCCACGCCTGAGAAGTGATCTAGTCTTCTCATAAAGCTCTCTAAATAATGAATCCTTCCATGAATTCCAGAGATTTGGATTGGTCCCTCGGACGTCTGCTACGGTAAGAAGATAAAGATAGTTTAGATGGGCTTCATCGCCGACCTTTTCAGCAAATTCCTTGATGACGCTAGGATCGTTCAAGTCTTTCTTTTGTGCGGTCACTGAAAGAAGAAGATGATGCTGAACTAGCCATGCCACTAAGCCCGATTCGTACTTTGAAAATCCATGATTCAGGCAAAAATTTTCTGCATCGATCGAGCCAAGTTCTGAATGATCTCCGCCCCGACCTTTTGCAATATCGTGAAATAATCCTGAAAGATAAGCCAGCTCAGGACGCTCAAGTGACTGCATTATACTTGAGCAAAGTGGGTACTCATCATTGAATCTCTCTAGTGAAAAGCGGCGAAGATTCTCAACCACGAACAACGTATGCGCATCTACCGTGTAGGCATGGAATAAGTCAAATTGCATTCTTCCTATAACGTTTTGAAAGTTTGGAATATAGGCACCTAGAATACCATAGGCGTTCATATGCTTGAGCGACCGCGTAACCCCTGTAGGTGCACCTAAAATCTCTAGGAATAATTTTTTATTTTCTAAATCGGCTTTAAAGTCATCATCAATCAACCACAAATTTCTTTTTATGATGCCAATTGTTCTTGGTCCAATGCCCCTAAGATTAATATTCTTCTCGAGTGTGGCAAAAAGGGCAAGCATAAGGCTAGGTTTTTCAGCAAATAAATGCGGACTTCGTACCTCAAGAAAGCCATTCCTAATCTCAAAGTGCTCATCAATGATGGTTGCTTTAAGTTTTCTTTTTGGGAGGAGTCTCTCCTCAAATAATGACATGACAATGTCATTGAGTCGTGATACCTCCATCACTGTTTGGTAATAGCGCTGCATAAATGCCTCAATTCCTTCATTGCCTTGGCCTTCGTATCCTAGGAACTTTGATATTTTAATTTGATGTTCAAATAATAGCCGGTCTTCTTTTTTTCCAAGTATTAAATGCAGGGCGAACCGAACGCGCCAAAGGAATTTTTGGCAATTTTTTAACAGTATGATCTGTCCCTTAGTCAAGATCGCATGCTCAAATAGACCATCAAGATTGCTAAAAGAGAAAAATCTTTTTCCAATCCAGCCCATGACCTGTATGTCTCTTAATCCACCAAGCCCTCCCTTTACGCTGGGCTCTAAGTTGTATGCAGTATCATGATACTTAAGATGCCTATGATGTTGTTCCTCTTTTTTAGCTTCGAAGAATTTTTGTACAGGCCAAATTCTCTTTTGGTTTAGTAGCTTTTTATTTAGCATTTGATAGAGCTCTTCATTACCCATAAGAATTCTTGTTTCCATCAATGTTGTATAAATAGTCAAATCTGACTTTGCGAGATCAATAGATTCATTAATGGTCCTAACTGATTGTCCTACCTCAAGCCCAATATCCCAAAGATAGGTTATAAATTTACTGATTGCATCTTTTTGCTCTGTACTATCAACATGCTTTTTTAAAATGAGTAAGTCAATATCAGAGTAGGGGAAAAGCTCACCCCTTCCATAACCGCCTACAGCGATGAGAGCTAGTTTGTCATGATGCGTAATAAAATGGACCCAGGCTTTAATTATTATTTGATCAATCAATTCAGATTTTTCAAAGATAATTTGTTCAATATCATTAAGATGATTTGACCTTGCGAGCATAGAATCATGTTGATCACGGATTACTTTTTTTGCTTCTTGAACTGAGAGTATTTCTGAGGGATGACTTATTTTTTTTAATGATTCTTGGCTCATAGAGTTTTCTCATTTTCACTAAGAGTTAAAACCTCAAATCCACTACTAGTTACCACCAAGGTATGTTCCCATTGTGCAGATAATGATTTGTCTTTAGTTACAACCGTCCATCCATCTGATAGCAATTTAGTATGTCTCTTACCCGCGTTAATCATAGGCTCGATAGTGAATGTCATGCCTTCTTCTAAAACTAGACCCGTGCCAGGCGTGCCATAATGAAGTACCTGAGGATCCTCATGGAAGACACGACCAATGCCATGTCCGCAGTATTCCCTTACCACTGAATACCGATTTTTTTCGACAAAAGCTTGAATACTTGCTCCTATATCGCCTAACGTAATACCTGGCCTTACCTGTTCAATACCAATCCACATTGACTCTTTACAAATATTAATAAGTCGCTCTGCTAATAACTTAGGCTTTCCTACACTAAACATTCGACTTGTGTCCCCATGAAACCCATTTTTAATTACGGTGATGTCAATATTAATAATATCGCCATCTTTAAGTTTTTTATCACTTGGAATCCCATGGCAGACAACGTGATTTACTGACGTACATATTGATTTTGGAAAGCCTCGATAATTTAAGGGTGCGGGTATTAATCCAAGATCATTCACAATATAGTTATGACAAAGAGTATCCAGCTCGGCTGTTGTGATACCAGGATTAACATAATCTGATATCATATCTAAAACCGAAGCAGCCGCCTTACCGGCTTCCCGCATGAGGTTTATTTCATCGAAGTTTTTGATAGATACAGTCATAATTTATTAGAAAACTTGTTCAAATATTAACAGTATGTTATAAATCGGTTGCTAATTTAGCAAAAAATAAAGCAATTTAGTGTAAAGAAATTCTAGGGTGCCCTAAGGGTAGAATGACTGACTAAACTGCAAATCAACCCAAAAGGAGAAAATATGTCAAAAGTATCCATGAGAGATATGCTTGAAGCCGGAGTTCACTTCGGACACCAAACGAAGTTTTGGAACCCAAAAATGAAACCATTTATCTATGGGGAAAAAAGCAAAGTTCACATTATAGATTTACAACAGTCTTTACCACTATTTCTAGAAACAACAAAGTTTGTTCAAGAACTTGCGTCTAGAGGTGGAAGTATTTTATTTGTTGGTTCAAAAAGATCTGCAAAAAAAGCCATAAGAGAGGCTGCTGAATCATGCGATATGCCTTATGTTTGTAATCGCTGGTTAGGAGGAATGCTTACTAATTTTGATACCATTAAAAAGTCAGTTAAGCGTCTCAAGGCTCTTGAGAGTATTTTTGAGACTGAGGACAGTCAAGAAGATTACACGAAAAGAGAATTATTGACTCTCTCAAGAGAATTAGAAAAGCTTGAAAAAACTTTAGGCGGCATCAAGAATATGAACAGACTCCCTGATGCGCTTTTCGTCATCGATGTCAGATATGAAAAAATTGCTGTAAAAGAGGCAAAAAAGTTAAAGATACCGGTAATTGGTGTAGTTGATACTAATTCTTCACCAGATGATATTGATATGATTATTCCAGGCAATGATGATGCTATCTCCAGCATTCAACTCTATGCGAAAGGTATAGCCGAGGCTATCTCAGAAGGAAGGACCATGATCCCAGATATGGGCGATGAATTTATTGAGGTAAATGAGGTTGCAGAACCCGCTGATAGCAATCCGGCTGAGCCTAAAATAAAGAAAAAAGTCACCAAGAAAAAAGCCAGAGCAAAAAAAGAGGACACTGTAACTTCAGAGCCAGAAGAAACATCAATTCCTGAGCCCGAGGCGGTTTCTAAGGATGAGGTAAATGATAATAATTCAAAGGCAATCTTTGAGGATAAACAATAATTAAAGGAAGAAGGCATGACAGTATCAGCGCAACTAGTTAAAGAGCTCAGAGAGATTACCGGTGTAGGTATGATGGACTGCAAGAAGGCGCTCTCAGAGACAGATGGTGACCTTGAAAAAGCTGTTGAATATTTAAGAAAAGCAGGACAAGCAAAAGCTGATAAAAAGGCCTCACGAGTCGCCGCCGAAGGTAAGATTCTTATCTCTACAGATTATGAAAATAATCAACATACAATCTTAGAGATCAATTGCGAGACTGATTTTGTTGCAAAGGATGAGAAGTTTAATAAGTTTTGTGAAACTGTGTTGCGCGCTTTAACCCAAAGCTCTGTTTCTACCTTAGAGGAGCTCTCAAGTATTGAAGAGAACGGGAACACTATTGATGATGAGAGAAAAAAATTAATCGCTGAAATAGGTGAAAATATAAGCATCAGGCGTTTTAGTTTTTTGAATTCAGATAGCACTGTAGGTAGCTATATTCATATGGGACGCATTGGTGTCATAGTACAAGTTGAGGGATCTCATGATCAAGATCTTGCAAAGGATCTTGCCATGCATATTGCTGCTAATAATCCCCTCTATAAGAATCAAAATGACGTACCAGTTGAGGAGCTTGAAAAGGAAAAGGAAATACTGAAAGCCCAAGCATTAGCTGAGGGTAAGTCTGAAGATATTATTGAAAAGATGATCCAAGGCAGGTTAAATAAATATTTAGAACAAATTACGCTTTATGGGCAGCCTTTTGTTAAAGATCCTGATATTAAAGTCTCTAAATTACTCGATAATGCTGGCGCCTCTATAAAGGAGTTTATTAGGTATGAACTTGGCGAAGGAATTGAGAAGAAAAAAGATGATTTTGTTGAAGAGGTCAAAAAGCAAGCCGGACTATCATAGGATCAGTATTGCCAAAATATAAAAGAGTTTTACTTAAGTTAAGCGGGGAGGCTCTCCTTGGTGATCTCCAGTACGGAATCGATCCAAATACGATTCAATCAATTGCAAAAGAAATTATAGAACTTGTAAACTCAGGTGTTCAGTGTGGAATTGTAATCGGCGGGGGAAATCTTTTTCGTGGTGAAGGATTGGTAAAAGCAGGTATAGATCGAGTTAAGGGAGACCAGATGGGTATGCTTGCGACTGTTATGAATGCTCTTGCACTTCAAGATGCTCTGAGTAATCAAGGTGGCCAGGCGAGAGTTATGTCAGCCATTTCTATACATGAGGTTTGCGAAGATTTTATTCTACTCAGAGCGATAAGGCATTTAGAAAAAAACAGAATCGTAATCTTTGCTGCGGGTACTGGTAATCCTTTTTTCACTACAGATACCGCAGCCAGCTTGCGTGGGGTTGAAATTGATGCTGAGTTGCTTATTAAGGCAACCAAGGTCGATGGAATTTATGATTCTGATCCAAAGCAAAATCCCAATGCCAAAAAATATGACCGATTAGAATTTTCTGAAGTAATTAATAAAAACCTTAAGGTTATGGACGCAACCGCAATGGTTATGTGTAGAGATAATAATTTACCGGTTATTGTCTATAATTTATATAACCAAGGTAACTTAATGAGAATAGTCAATGGCGAAAAGGTTGGCACATACGTAGGAGAGGGAGAATGTTAAATGAAATCCAAGAGGATTCAAAGGTCAGAATGGGTAAAACGCTTACCTCTTTTGAGGATGAGCTAAAAAAAATTAGATCCGGTCGGGCGAGTACAGGTTTAGTGGATCATATTCAGGTTGATTATTACGGCTCTTCTGTCCCGATTACACAAGTGGCGAATGTGACCACGGAGGATGCTAGAACAATATTGGTAACCCCCTGGGAGAAGACTATGCTTGGAGCTATTGAAAAAGCAATACTAGCATCTGGGATTGGCCTCAACCCAATTGCCTCAGCCGATAAACTAAGACTGCCTATTCCATCTATGACAGAGGAAACCAGAAGAGAAATTGTAAAGCTTGTAAAAAATACTGCTGAGAATGCAAGGGTAGCAATCAGAAACATCAGGAGGGATGTTAATAATGATGTGAAAGAGCTATTAAAAGATAAAGAGATTACAGAGGATGATCTAAAATCCTCAGAGCAAATCATCCAAAAACAGACGGATTCTTTTATTGAAAAAATTGACTCATTAACGGCGTCAAAAGAGGAAGAAATACTCTCCATTTAGGTTGCTCATGAACCTACGCCACATAGCCATAATAATGGATGGAAATGGAAGATGGGCTAAGACTCGAGGCATGCCTCGATTTATGGGTCATAGGGCAGGTATAGCACCTGCAAGAATCTGTGTCGAGCATTGCGTAAAATTAAAGGTCAAAGAGCTAAGTCTTTTTATGTTTTCTACTGAAAACTGGTCTCGACCACAAGAGGAAATTTCTGCAATTTTTGATTTACTCATAAAAACACTTGGTACCGAGGTAAAAAAACTTCATGACCAAGGAATCATGGTTAAATTTGTGGGCCAAAGAGAGGGACTTGGAGATAAATTAATCAATATCATGAAAGAAGCGGAACGCCTGACAGAGCAAAATAAAATCATGCGACTCAATCTTGCGCTCTCCTATGGAGGAAGGTGGGATATTTTGCAGACTGTAAAAAGTTTTATTGCTGGTGATCAATTCAATATAAGTGAAGATAAATTTAATGAGGCTATTAGCACTCATTCCTTTTCAGATATTGATTTACTCATAAGAACGGGTAACGAGAATAGAATTAGTAATTTTGGGTTATGGCAACTAGCCTATGCGGAGATTTATTTTTCTAAGTTGCTATGGCCAGATTTTAATGAAGGTGAACTAGACAAAGCCATTCAATTATTTGAGTCCGCTCAACGAAGGTTTGGAGGGGTTTATGAATGAACTTCAAATTCGATTTGTAAGTGCAATAACTCTTATTTTTGCCTCTACACTTGGCTACCTGTATCTAAGTGAGTTTTCATTCAATATCATTTTATCCTTTGTGTGGCTGTTAATGCTGCATGAGCTCTTTAGACATATGAATTCTCTAGGTAAGACAGTTACAGGAATATTATGGATATCTTGTCTTTTATTTTTTGCAATCTCTGGTCATATGATTAGTACAGAGATTCCAGCTTTTTTGTATATTTTGTATTTTATTGGACTGCTTTATTCCCTTTTGCAGGTCTTCTTTTTTCCTCATTCAAAAAATTTATTTATGATTTTTTTGTTATTACTTTTTTTTATACTTTTTGGATCTCTAAATTTAATTTTTTTAATTGGACTTATAAGTAAAAATAAGCTGATTATTGCATACATTCTTTTTGTTATCGCCCACGATATGGGCGGATATTTTTTTGGTAAAAAGTATGGAACGAAAAAGTTATCACCCATTATTAGTCCAGGCAAAACGTTGGAAGGATTAGTCGGTAGCATTTTATTTGGTGTTTTAGTTTCAATCATCTATACAGCAATCAATGATCTTCAATACATACCTTTATTGCTATTCTCATTAGCCATAGTTTTTATTAGTTTATTGGGGGACTTAATATTTAGTAAGCTCAAACGTATACTTAATTTAAAGGACTTTAGTAAGCTTATACCAGGCCATGGTGGTCTTCTTGATAGGCTTGATAGCTGGATTGTCTCAGCACCGCTCACTGCTTATTTCCTCACTTATGTGACCCTTTAGTGATCTTAAGCATTACTCTATAATATAGATTCAATTTATTATGATTATTCTTCAAGCAATTATTGGCTTTCTTATCGCAATTGCAATTCTTGTGACTATTCATGAGTTTGGACATTATATTTTTGCAAGAAAATTAGGATTTAAGGTTGAAGGCTTTTCCATAGGATTTGGTAAAAAGCTTTTTGGTTTTAAAAGACTCCTACCAATACCCAATTCTGATCAAAAAGACACAATTAATTATCAGTTCTCTTTGATCCCCTTAGGTGGTTACGTCAAGATTTTAGATGGCCATTCTATCGATAAAAATCATCCTGACTATGAAAGATGCTTTCAGGCAAGACCATCACATCAAAGATTTTTAGTTTTATTTGCAGGACCCTTATTTAATTTTATATTTGCAGCAATCATCTTTTTATTTCTTGGCCTTGGTGGAACCCAAAAACTTGAGCCATGGATAGTTGATATTGAGGAGGGCAGCCTATCAAGTGATGCTGGGATGCTTATTAATGAAAAAATTATAGGCGTGAATGATATAGAAATATTTGATAATGAAGATTTATTTTTGTCCTTAATCGATGCCGCTGCCTTTTCAGATGAAATTTCAGTGATTACCCAAACTGAAGATGGCACTGAAAATAATTATGTCATTGATATTAACACTTTTGGCAGATCCCTCACTGAGCCCGGTAATCTTTTGCCTCAATTAGGACTTCAGTTCGGACCGATCATTTCACCTGTCATTGGTGAGGTGATAGAGGGCGGACCCTCTTATCAAGCTAACCTTCAACCTGGTGATCTGATTCTCAGGGCTAATAATGCTGAAATCATGAATTGGTCACAATGGGTTAATATGGTTAGAAGGACGACCAATGACTCGCTTGAAATTGTAATCGAAAGAGGTGGAGAGATTTTTTCAACTTCAATTCAGCCAGAAATAGATCTTCAAAATGGTATGCCTGTAGCCCGAGTAGGCTTAGCAGTGGACCCGTATGCACTTGAGAGTGCTATTGAGCGATTTACGTTTATTGAGCATAGGAATTTACAGGAAAGCATCCTCTATGGAATTTCTCGAACAATCGATATGAGTGTACTTACCCTAAAAATGCTTGGAGGAATGTTGCTTGGTGATGTATCCACTAAGAATATATCTGGACCCATCTCTATTGCCAATTATGCTGGTAGCACCTTAAGTTTTGGCTTTAATGCTTTTCTAAACTTTTTGGCTGTCATTAGTATCAGTCTAGGTGTACTGAACCTTCTACCTATCCCTATGTTAGATGGAGGACAAATCACGCAATTAATAATAGAAAAAGCAAGCGGCAAGCCGATATCTGATCAATGGATAATCTTTAGCCAAAAAATTGGCATATTGTTTATTTTTATATTAATGTCTATCGCACTATTTAATGATTTAAACCTATTTTTATTATGATTCGATCGATCTACCTTTCGATTATTACTCTGATTCTAGCGGGCAGTCTCTTTGCTCAAGAAAGCTGGAATGTGACAGGTATTAGAGTGGATGGAAATCAAAGAATTTCAACCGGAACTATACTTAACTACTTAACCCTTTCGGTAGGTGATGAGATCAACCAGCAGGATATTCAGGAATCCATACGATCACTATATGGGACAGGTTTTTTCAGGGATATCGAGATAAGAAGACTCGAGGACTTACTGATTATTAGCGTGCTCGAGAGACCCTCAATTGCAGAGTTTAATATTGAGGGCAACGAGTTAATCTCGACCGAAGATTTACAGGGACCGCTTAATGATGCTGGTCTTGTCCAGGGGGAAATTTTCACCCAGTCTACACTTGATGAGATTGTCATGGCATTAACAGATCAGTATTACTCGATGGGTCATTATGAGCTCAATATTGATACTGATATTCAAGAAAACCTAAACAATACCGTTGATGTAAATATCATCATGAATGAAGGAGAGAGGGCTCGAATTGCTTCGATCACAATTTTTGGCAATGAATCCTTCTCCGATGAAGAGCTCAGAGATGAATTCGAATTATCAACAGGAAATTGGCTCTCTTTTTTTAGAAATGATGACAGATATTCGGCTGAGGCTCTTGAGACAGATATAGAGACACTCAGGTCATTTTATATGGACAGGGGATATGCT
>JAURFX010000052.1 GCA_030834065.1 Gammaproteobacteria bacterium | reverse complement strand
TTATCAATGCTTCCCGCGGTGGGGTGCTAGATGAAAAAGAAATTTTAGAGATGATGGCACAAGGCAAATTCCAAGGTTTAGCTATTGATGTTTATGAAAAAGAACCTCCAGAGAACGATAACCCTTTTTTAAACCTTAGTAAGGAAGTTAAAGATAGGATTATCATGACGCCACATATTGCCGGTATAAGCTACCAAGCATGGGCTGGACTATTTCAATCATCGTGGGACAATGTAGTAAGAGTAGTGATAGAAAATCAACTCCCAAAAAATATAGTTTATTAATGATGGCCCTCTGATGAATAAAATTTTTAAGTTACTCCCTATCTTTTTAGTCCTTATCTTGGGTTCTTGCAGCAATGAGCCTACTGAGTTTTACTCTGGTAAAACGATAAATATTTATATAGGGAGAACGCCTGGCAGCGGGGCAGATCTTGCGGTGAGATTATTTGCTAGATACTGGAGCGATCAAATTCCAGGAAATCCAAATATCGTAGTCCGTAATATTCCAGGAGGTGGAGGCACCAGAGTATGGAATTTCGGTGTTGAAGGTGCGGAGACTAATGGGCTGGATGTTATGTTTTCCCCCACTGCTGGCATAGAGGCAGTTCTTCAGGAGCCTGGATTAAGAGCAAATTTTTCAGAGATGCCATTTATTGGGGGATTAATGAGCCCCAATATGGCATACGTTTCCACAGAAAGTATTAAGACTGCTGAAGATTTACTCACCTCAAACAATTTAGTATTTGGAGGACAAAATCCAATTGCACGTTTTGATCTGCTAGGGAGGCTAGCACTAGATGCCTTGGGCGTTGACTATGAATATGTAACCGGTTTCCAGGGTGCTTCTGATGTATTGGCAGCGGTTCGAAGGAATGAAGTCGATATACAAGTTGCCTCATTGGGCTTATATCGTTTTTCTGTGCAGCCATTAGTCGAGCAAGGTTTAGCGATTCCCCTCTGGCATAATCCAGGAACTAATGCTCAGGGAGAGCTTTATGCTTTAGATGTTGCAAGTGATATACCAAGTTTTATGGAATTTTACCAAGCTCTTCATAATCAATCGCCCTCCGGGGAATTTTTTGAGATGTATAAATGGGTCTTACCGAGGGTCAATGATATTGTTTATGCGGCAATGGTGCCACCGGGAACGGATGAAGAGGCAATATCAATTCTAAGAGATAGCTTTATTAGAGTGATCAATGATCCTGCATATCAAGAAGAAGAACTGACAATGTATGGATTTAATTTGCCAGTTATTAATGTTCCAGAAGGGGAAATGATAATGCGTGGCCTTTATGATGTTCCTCCAGAGGTCGATACTTTTCTTAATAATTATATTGATCAAATAAGATAGCTCATTATGCTTGACGCAATTTTTGAGGGCCTTCAGTTAGCTTTTTCTTTTCCAGCACTGTGGTTCTTGTTGCTTGGAATTTTTATAGGGATTTGGGTTGGAGTATTGCCAGGCTTGGGGGGTGCTGTTGCTTTGGCACTTATGCTTCCTTTTACCTTTAGCATGGATACTGTAAGTGCCTTCTCCTTTTTGCTGGGGATGTATGCGATTACTTCAACTGCTGATGCAATACCCGCAATTTTATTTGGTATTCCAGGAACAGTTGCCTCGCAAGCAACCATTCTCGATGGCCATCCAATGGCTAAAGCAGGACAGACCTCTAGAGCATTCGGAGCTGCTTATTCGGTATCTGCAATCGGTGGAGTCTTAGGTGCTTTTTTATTAGCTTTATCACTTCCTATCATTCAGCCATTTATTATGGCATTTGGCGTTCCTGAATTTTTTCTTCTATCTGTACTTGGTCTGACTATGGTTGGGATGCTGTCAGGGCGCTCATTATTAAAGGGAGTGGCTATGGCTTGCCTTGGGCTCCTATTGACAACTGTGGGCTACTCAAATGCAACCGGCATACCAAGGTTTTATTTTGGATTGGATTATCTCTTAGATGGCATCCCAATTATTCCTGTCATGCTGGGTCTTTTTGCAATACCCGAGTTAATGGAGCTTGCTGCCTCAAATACCTCAATTTCTAGGGAAGGTCATAAAGACAAGACTGACTCTCTATTAAATGGTCTTAAGGACGTCATAAAAGAGAAGTGGTTAGTGATCAGGTCATCTTTCATTGGGACTTACGTTGGTATGCTTCCAGGCTTAGGTGCTGCGATTGTTGACTGGGTGGCCTATGGTCATGCTGTACAGAGCGCGAAGGATAAGTCTAGATTTGGACAAGGAGATGTAAGGGGAGTGATTGCCCCTGAATGTGCTAATAATGCCCATAAGTCTGGAGCTTTAATACCAACTGTAGCTTTTGGTATACCTGGGAGTGTTGGCACTGCAATCCTGCTCGGTGCTCTCATCATGAAAGGGTTAAGACCCGGCCCAGACATGCTTACAATCCAGCTGCCAACTACATTTAGTATGATTTGGAGTATTGCGATAGCAAACCTAATAGCTGCTTCTGCGCTCTTCTTTTTTAGTAGTAAAATTCAGAAGATTGCTTATTTACCAGGCCACGTGGTTGTGCCTGGAGTTATGGTAGTTCTACTCATGGGATCGTGGATTGGCACAAATTCTATTGGTGATCTTTGGTTATGTCTTGTCATGGGCGTTATAGGATATTTTATGAAAAAAGGAGGCTGGCCAAGACCTCCTCTCATCCTTGCAATCGTTCTTGGGCCCCTGATGGAAGATAATTTTCAGCTTACTAATCAGATTTATGGACCCTTTTCCTGGTTATTTGAGAGACCCGTGAGTGCCGGCATATTTTTACTGACTTTAATTATTGTCTTGTTTTCAGTTTTTAAAAAATCTTCAGCATCAGAAAAACCAGAGGCTGGAGAGGGTAACGCTTTAAACCCACCTATATCAATTCCATTTGGTCTTATCCTCTTGCTTGTATTTATCATTATTACCATTCAGGCTTTGGGTTATGAGCAGTTTGCAACAAAATCATTCCCGCTAGCAGTCTTATTAGTAGGTATTCCAGTCACTTTACTTGCCTTTATCACTGAGACCAAAAACTTTATTAGAGATGGCGATATTAGGTCATCACTGCTCGGTTCATACAGCGATCGAGAGCTAAAATTAAGTTTAAAATTTTTAGCGTATGTCTTTTTAACAATTATAAGTATTCTTTTTCTTGGTCATATTATAGGACTGACATTATTTGTTCTTATCTATCTTATGAGATGGGGTAAGAAGTCGGCAAAATTTGCAATCATATATGGCCTCTTGGTCTCAGCTTTTATTTATCTCTTTTATGATCGAGTGATGAATGTGCTGCTCATTACCCCGTTTTAGTTTTCTGAATCATTAAATATTTGAATCTCCCGATTCAAAGCCCTTTGCATGCCCTCGCTCAGATCTAATGCATAGTAGTAAGTTTTTTCAAGCTGATTCCTCTGTTCATCGCTTAGTCCTCGAGCTCTTGCCTGATCATCAATACAGTCAGAGAAAACGGTAAGGTTTTGCGCAAAACTTAATACAGATGATCTGGCAAATTGCATATCTAAAAGCTCAGACGAAGTACCTTTCGGGAGAAAAGGCGTATACGGGATAACGCAATCTGAATCGATGTTATCAAGAAGGAATCGAAGCTTAGCTGATGATAGATCACTAAATTCAAAGAAATTTCTCTCGTACAGTTTAAGAGCATCCTCAAAATTTTTATTACTTGGATCTGCATACCAAAAATATTCATCCAGATATCTCATCGAAATTTCTCTTTCATCGATAAGGTCTGAAATTTTAGCTTTTAAATAGACCAAATCAATATCAATATCACCACATTCTGCTAGCTTTTGATTGACTAGATCAATTGCCAGTAAGTAATTTTCACTCGCTAGAGCATCTGTAATATCTGAGGCCAAATCTATAGCTACATTGTCTTGGATGCTATAAATTCCTCTTATGGCTATCATGGGAGATGTTACCTCAGCATCAAATGGACCATAGGGGCCAGTTGGAAGAGTAGCAATAGTATCGATAAGCTCCATGCCGCTAGTAACCTCACCAAAAACGGTATACCCTAAATTGCGCCCCCTTCTATTGAGTCGGTTATTATCAATCAGGTTGAAAAAAAATTGTGAAGAGGCTGAATTCGGATCATTAGTTCTTGCTGCAGCAATTGTAGATCGATTATTTTCAAGGCCATTATCCGACTCTAGCTGAATTCCACCTCCCTCTAATCTCGTATTGAGATCCCTGTTATAGCCTCCGCCTTGTACTACGAAGTTTTCAATCACCCTATGGAAAACGGTACCTACGTAAAATTCATCTTCCACATAACTCTTAAAGTTTTCAGCATGTATGGGAGCATTTATACTATCAATTACGATTTCAACAGGACCTAAATCGGTACAAATTAAATATTCCTGTGCGTGTACATTTATATTTAAAAAGAGGATAAACGATGCAATTATGAGGATTATTTTCTTTGTCATGAATAAATTTTAACAATCTTATTTAAATATGCTAATTTGTTGCACTAGTCTGCGCCCGTAGCTCAGTTGGATAGAGTACTTGGCTTCGAACCAAGGGGTCGGGAGTTCGAATCTCTCCGGGCGCGCCAATCACTTGCAAACCTTTTCAATAAATGATTCTGCTGTAGAAATGATCTTTCTTTTCTTTTGTGATGAAAATTTTTGAGCCAACCGAGCCATCATAGACATTCTTGGTTGTGAGAGAAAAAAATCATCATTAACCAAGATAAACCGCCAATACAATGCATCTAATATTTCACACCATTCCCCTTTAGGATAGTCGCTCATTTTTAATATGTAGTTTGAGCCACAAATATATGGCTTACTAGCAAAGATTCCTCCATCTGCAAACAGTCCCATACCGTACACATTGGGATCCATAACCCAATCAGCAGAATCTATGAATTTCTCCATAAACCATTTTTTTGATTCATTGGGTTCGATGCCAGTAAGATTCATAATATTTGCTAAAACCATGAGTCTATTTATATGATGCGTCCAAGCATACTGACTTAATTCATGCACCGATTCATCCAAGGGCAATATTCCTGTTTGGCCTTCATCCCATAATTTATTGATTTTGTTTGTATGACCCCAAAAATTAAATTGTTCTACATTTTCATAAGAGGAGGATTGATAGACGCCATGTATGAACTCTCTCCAACCAAACATTTGCCGTATAAAGCCCTCCAAGCTTGATAGATTAAAATTATTTGAGGCGATCAACTCTCTCGTCCTTTTTAGAATATCCTCTGGTGTGATTACGCCAAGGTTCATCAATGGAGATAGTAAGCTGTGATATAAGGAATAGGATCGTGAAGTGATGGCGTCCTCATAGGGGCCAAAGAGTTCCAATTTCTCTTCAAAAAAATTATTTATCCAATCCAGAGCATTCGCTCTTCCAATGGGCCAGATTATTTCATCGAGCTCCCCAAAGTGATCACCAAAATTTGTTGAGACAATATCCAAAAGTTCATTGCTGTAGCTATCAATATGATTTTTTGGCGCAGCAGGAGGGGTCAAATTCTTTGGAAATTTCTTTCGATTATCTTTATCAAAGCTCCATTTGCCACCTAGTGGTTTTTGATTAATTACTAAAAGATCTAATTTTTTTCTTTGATGAATATAAAATTGATTCATTTTAAATTTTTGCCCATGGAATAGCTCTTCTCTTTCGTGGGATTTAGTTATAAATGAGGGGCTAGGGAGGATCTTTTTTTCTAGATTCATTTTTTTTGCAAGAGTATCAATTTCTTGCCTCATAAATCGATCATTAATTTCGTAGAAAATTAATTTATTAATATTATGTTTTTTTATATGAGATTTTAGGCTCGTGACGTAATCTTCAGGATCATTGGGTTTAAGTTTATGATAATGAACATCAAATCCCTGCTCGATGAGTTGGGATTTGTAGTGCCTCATGGATTCCAGAAAGAAAAGAATTTTTTGTTTATGATGCTTATAATGAGTGCATAAACCATAATCCTCTTTCATGAAGATAAGATAGTTTTTATATTGGGTTAGATCTTCAATTGGAAATAATTGATCACCTAAAATTATGATGAGTGGGTTTTTAAACGCCATAGAGAGCAATTGGATATAAGATAAAAATTATGAATAATTCACAAGATGCAGCAATTGTATGGTTTCGTCAAGACTTAAGGATTGATGATAATCCAGCATTGCATGAGGCTGTTAAAAACCATCAACTTATTTTTCCAATCTATATTTTAGATGATGCAGATGCCGGAGAGTGGTGCCTTGGTGGGGCAAGTAGATGGTGGCTTCATCATAGCTTAAGTCGACTCGATCAAACTCTGCTTTCTAACTTAAGCTATTTTATCGGCTCTCCGGAAGATATTTTTAAAAGACT
>JAURFX010000024.1 GCA_030834065.1 Gammaproteobacteria bacterium | reverse complement strand
TAATTTGATTGCCAATGATGATCATTGCCATACCAAAAATTGCGGTAACCAAATATCCAAATCTTAAATCAAGCCTACAGTCACTTAAGTCTGAAGTTGATTCTCTGTTCTCCTCTTTAATCCAATATCCGTATCCGAGCACAGTCACGGTCCCACCAATTCCACCAATCAGGGCCATTGTCCATGTAATCCCACCCTCAATATTTGGAACTCTAGGTATAAATATTCCTCTGATGACCTCATTAGTACCAGGCCAAAGCATGAATGCTGTTATCAATACAGTAAAAAACATTAAGAAAATAAAAAATTTCATTAGCTTATCGAAAATTTTATAGCCGCCAATCCATACCAGGATAAGTCCTACCAATGAAGATAAAATACCAAAAATAATCTTGCCTAATTCGGGCGTACTAAAAAATGGAAATAACGCGTAAAGAGTAATTCCGCATGCACTCATTTGAGCCGCGCCTACAAACAATGTCCAGATAAATAGAAAAATTAGAAAAAAATAAATAGGTATGACGCCTAATTTTTCATAAATTCCTTCCAATAAGGTAGTTTTTGTAGCTAATTGCCACCTGACAAGCCCTTCAGATACTGAATATTTTAGTGCAACTCCTAGAATCACAGCCCATAGAACGCTGACCCCAAGTATACTGCCAACGATTGAACCTGTTGCTAGGTCTCCACCTCCAAGTCCAGTGGCTGCAAGCAATAAACCTGGACCGATGATTGAAAACTTTTTTGCAATACTCATTGAGTATTCTGCATCTAATCTAGACCAGTGCTCACTACTGCATCTTCAGGCTCTAATTCCATTCCACTTGCTTTTGCCTGCTCTATTAAAAGTACTGAAAAGTCTATGGCCTCATGACCAGCATCGATGGTTTTTTGAACCAGATCTCTCGTTAGCTCAGTCACTGGCAAGGGGACACCAAGTTTTTCTCCTGCTGCAAGACCAAGGTTCAGGTCTTTTTTCAATAAGACTGGAGTAAAAGTCGGAGTCATATCAAGCTTTACTAAAGCTGGGGTTTTATACTGCGAAAACATAGAACCCATTACACTATTATTGATAAAATCTAAGGTTGCATGCCTTGGTACTCCGCCTTTTTCAGCCAACACTACAATTTCTGCTAGACACTGCGTAACGACTCCTAAAAGCAGGTTATGACAAATCTTAACCATTCTTGCGAGCTCTCCCTCACCGACATAAGTCACTCCTCTTCCGAGAGCACTTAAGAAGGGTTCAGCAGTTTCAAAAGTGTCTTTGGGTCCAGAGGAAACGATAGTTAGTTTACCTGATTTAACGACCTTGCCATTGCCGCTCACAGGTGAAGCTAGCATCTGAACACCGAGCTCTTGAGCTCGAGCCCTGACCTCCGCAGAAGCCTCCTCAGATACACTTGAACAATCTATCAGTATTTTAGGAAGCTTATCTCCAGTGAGCACTCCATTCTCACCAAATGTTACTTGCTTTAGGTCATCTGATGTAGAGACCATCGTAAAGACAATATCTCTATCAGATAGATCAAGAGGTACATCGACAATTTTTCCACCATACTCAGCTAAGGGCTCAGCCTTAGATTTGGTTCTATTAAATATAGAAACATCACAACCAGCATCAAGAAGTCTTTTCGCCATGGGATACCCCATTCTTCCTGCGCCTATCCAGCCTATTGTCAATCCTATTGATCCTAAATTATCTGTCACTGTATTCTCCTAAAATTACCAATTTAAACTAATGTATTTTTTTTCCATGTATTCATGAAGTCCATCATGTGACCCCTCACGACCTAAACCACTCTGCTTTACTCCGCCAAAAGGTGCAGCAGGATCAGAGACCATCCCACGATTAAGGCCAATCATTCCAGCATCTAACTTTTCAGAAACCTTAAGGCCTCTCGATAAATTAGATGTATAGAGATATGAGATAAGACCGTATTCAGTATCGTTTGCTGCATGAATTGCCTCGTCATCATCCTCAAAGGTTACAATCGGTGCCACAGGTCCAAATATTTCCTCCTTTAAAATGCTGCAATCTTTATTAACTTTTGCAAGTACTGTGGGTGGATAATAAAATCCAACGGCGTCAATAGGCTCGCCTCCGCACAAAGGTTCAGCACCCTTATCTTTTGCATCATTCACTAATCGACTGATATCTGCAATCGCCTGAGCATTTACCATCGGCCCTAGCTGGACAGTTGGATCAAGACCAGGCCCGACTTTAAGCGCTTGCATTGCAGCAGCAAATTTCTCGCTAAACTCATTAGCCACTTTTTTATGAACATAGAATCGATTAGCAGCAGTGCAGGCCTCTCCACCATTTCTCATCTTAGCAATCATTGCGCCTGCAACTGCATCATTGATATCCGCATCATCAAAAACAAGAAATGGGGCATTACCTCCGAGTTCCATAGAGCAGTTCACGATACAGTCAGATGCCTCTCGAAGCAGTATCCTGCCAACCTCGGTAGAGCCCGTGAACGAGAGTTTTCTTACCCTACTATCATGAAGCATCTGCGAGACCACCGCACCACTGCTTCTGGAAGGTAGAACGTTGACAACCCCGGCTGGGACTCCTGCCTGTTCCATAATATCTGCAATGAGCAATGCAGTTAATGGTGTGTCAGAGGCTGGCTTGAGTATTACTGAACAACCTGCACCAATTGCGGGTGCAATTTTTCTTGTAGCCATAGCCGCAGGATAGTTCCATGGAGTTACTAATACTGACAGTCCAATAGGCTGTCTAATTGCCATAATTTTTTTATCTCCTGAAGGAGAATTGAGGATTTCCCCATAATTTCTTACCGTCTCCTCCGCATACCAACGATAAAATTCTATTGCATAGCCGGCCTCACTGAGTGCATCAGGTAAAGCTTTACCGTTTTCTTTGACTATATACTCAGCAATCTCTTGTTTCCTTTGATTAAGAAGCTCCCACGACCGCATAAGGATATCAGCCCTCTCTCTCGGAGAGGTTTTAGCCCATTCCTTTCCAGCTTTATATGCAACATCAATGGCCTCATTCACATCCACAGAAGTAGCACTGGCAACTTCTGCCAAAATTTGCTCATTAGATGGATCTATTACTGGAAAACTCGAACCGTCCGATGCATCCTTCCACTGACCGCCAATGTATAAAGATGTTTTCATAATAAATTCCTAATTTTAGTATTCATTTGCAATGAATAATTCTTGTGCAGGGAACAAGGTAATGACTTTACAGCCATCATTAGTAACGACTACCTCCTCCTCAATTCTAGCAGCACCATTTCCGTCCGCTGCAGGGCAGTATGTCTCAAGGGCAAATACCATCCCCTCTTTTATTTCAAAAGGATTATCTAATGAGACTAACCTTGAGATAATGGGTCTTTCATGAAGTGCTAATCCTAAACCATGACCAAACTGCAAACCAAATGCCTCCATTTCATTCTCAAACCCAAATTCTTTAGCCTCAGGCCACTTAGCTGCAATTTTATCCGTTGTCACCCCTGGTCTGATCATATTTATAGCAACATCAATCCATTCTCGAGCTCTGGTGTAAGCATCTCGTTGAGCTGGGGTAGCAGAACAAACATTTAATGTACGGTAATAACAAGTTCTGTAACCCATATAGGACTGTATGACATCAAAAAAAGCTTGATCTCCGGGACGATACATTCTATCGGTAAAGTTATGAGGGTGCGGGCTACATCTCTCTCCAGATACAGCATTTATCGCCTCAACATCATCTGAGCCAGCTTCGTATAATTGCTTATTAGCCAGCGCAACCATTTCATTCTCTCTCATTCCAGGTTTAAGAGCCTCAGCTATACACTGGTAGGTACCATCCACCATTGAAGCTGCCGTATTTAGTAGCATGATTTCATCCATGCTCTTAATTTGTCTAGCATCAAGCATAACTTGCTGTGCATCCCTGACTTCGAGGCCCTCCTCTTGAAGGGCAAATAGCATTGGAGGCTCACAAATATCAACACCTAGGGGCATATTTGCAACACCTTCAAGCTTGAGTAGTCTTGAAATTTCCTTTGCAGCTTGCTTGAATAAACCAGCCTCAGGTGCAACAGCACCTCGAAGACCAAGCATTCCTGCTTTACATCTATCTTGCTCTAACCAAGGAGAAAACATTCTGTGGTGTGTTGCAGCTGAACCAAAATCCCATAGGTAGGGTTGAGCATTTGGGGTATATAAAGCATAACGACAAACTTTATCTCTTGCCCATTCACCAATAACGCTACCGGTCAAATACCTTATATTGTTATTATCAAAGCATAATACTGCGCCTAAACCGGAGTTTTTTACTGCTTGTTTCGCTCTGGCAACCCTGTACTCTCTTAATCTGTCAAAATTCACTCTCTCCTCAAAATCTACAGCCATTCGGCCTGGAGATGCTATTGGTCTTTTCCAGTTCCAATTAGGTGAGGTGGGGTCAATGATTTTATTCTCAGTCATTTTTTTCTCGCTATTTTTAGTGTTTATGCCCAGAGTGGCTACAAGAAGCCTTAGATGATACTGTCTTAATACCTCCTCTTGGACTCATGATATTTTTGAGTGCCGTTTTACTGCAGCCACAGGGTGTTGCCGCGGCAAGGTTCTTATTAACTACAGTGCTTCTCTTGAGAGGCTTGCCAAGAATACCTAGGCCACCAGTGACAACCCTTTGAATAGGAACTCCAGTCTCGGGATGATGTGTGAAGGGTTCATCTTTCATACTTTGAAAGAATTCAAAATAATCTTGGGACTCAGTGCCTGAGGATAAGTTTTTATAGGTATAAGTTGGCATAATTAAGGGAATTATTTTACATTATTTTGGATTAATAACTAAGCTATATCCAAGTTTTATACATCAACTGGATGGCCATAATGAGTAGAATCAACTTGATTACATTATCAAATAAACTTTGCGACAGAATATTTCTTAGATACACTCCTGGCTGAACAAAAATGATGGCGGGTAAAACTGCGAGAATGCTAATGTAAAACTGCTGCATCGAAATCGCAGAATAGAATAAGAGGCTGAGAAAATGAACAAAGGATAGCGTTGCAAAAGCCGAAGCAACAGCAAATACGTAGCCACTTTTATTTAGCTGCAAAGCATCAATATATGCTGCAATCACGGGTGCGGATATTCCAGTGCTGGCTTGCAGGGCTCCAGCAACGAAACCTACCGGATAAGGCAGGTATCTTCTTGCCTTGCTCGAAAGCTTAAAATTCTTATTAATAAATCTAATAGATAGATAGATTAGAACCCAAATGGCAAGGAGTGTATCAAGAATATAGCCCGGCGCTAGGTATAAAAAACTGGCGCCTAAAAACGCTCCAGGAACACCAAATATCAATAACCAAGGTAGCTCTGGAATACTTCTGTACTCTGCTCTATTTGTAAAAGCAAGCCAGACATTAAGTATAATCGTAGGCATAATCATGATCATTATGGCTCTCTCTGCACCAATAAAATTTGCCATGATAGGAATCGAAATCATGGGTAACCCCAATCCCGTCAATCCCTTGGTAAATCCTCCTATAGCTAGAGCAAAAATAATAACTACCAGTTCGAACATGGAGAGATTATAGATCCAATTTTGTAACTATTTATGAAAAGATAAGATATAGTAATGATAATCAAAACAACAGGTCATTTAAGTATGATAAAAAAATCAATACTGATAAAAATTATTACCCTTAAAAGCATAATACTTTTTCTATTTGCTGGTTGCTCTAATGGAACAAATGAAACAGCTCAATTAGCTTGTAGTTTGGATGATCCATGCAACATAAGGTTCCCGCATGTAACCGCTCCAAGTACACCAAAAGGTCAAGCAGCGGCACTTTTTGAGGAACTTGCTGAAGCACGTTTCCCTGGCAGGGTTACCGTAGATGTTTACCCTTCAAGCCAGCTCATGACAGATGATGATAGTCTCCCCGCACTTTTTGCTGGAGAGATTCAAATGATTGCAATTTCGCTCTCTAAATTTGACCGCATGACACAAGCATTTCAGATATTTGATTTACCTTTTCTTTTTCCAAATATTGAGGCTGTAGAACGGTTTCAAAATAGTGATACCGGACAGAACTTACTTGGCACCTTAAATGATAGGGGATTCCAAGGTTTAGCATTTTGGCATAACGGTATGAAAGAATTTTCTGCACCAATTCCTTTAAGGGTGCCTGAAGATGCAAACGGTTTAAAGTTCAGAATTATGGAGTCTGATGTACTTGAAGAACAAATTTTAAATATGGGGGGAAGCCCACAAAAAATGGCACTTGGGGAGGTTTATCAAGCCTTACAAACAGGGGTCATTGATGCCCAAGAAAATACTTGGTCAAATATATACTCTGCAAAATATTATGAGGTCCAACCCTACATCATGGAAACCAATCATGGCTACATAGGATATTTGGTGGCTGTAAATCCGGATTTTTGGCAATCACTTCCAGAGGATGTAAGAACAGGCCTTGAAGAAGTAATGGATGAGGTGACGCAGTGGGGGAACCAGAGGGCTGAGGAAATTAACCTCAGGGATCGAGCTGAAATTGTTGCCTCTGGGGATTCAGAAATCATTACTTTCTCGGAAGATGAGCTTGCTGTCTGGCAACAATCTATGAGGCCCGTTTGGGAAATATTTGCTGATGGCATAGGACGAGAAAATATTGCAATCGCTCAAAGCTTAAACTGATTTTACTATTAAGGATGATTAATAAAATTCTAAATTCACTAGAAGAGTACATCATGGCTATCTCATTAGCTTTCATGACCATCATTACCTTTATCAATGTGATTGCTAGATATTTTTTTGGTGTTAGCATGATTTGGCAGCAACAGGCCACCCAAACTGCTTTTTATTGGCTTGTTTTAATTGGAATCTCCTACTGTGTGAGAACAAATAATCATATAGTGGTTGATATGTTAATAAGCAGGTTTAAGCCCAGAATCAAAATTATCTTTGCTCAATTAGCTGTAGTAATTTGCATTCTTTATTGCGTTTTTATGTTTATAGGCAATTATGAGCTCATCCAAACATTCTGGATGATGGGTAATATGGCTAGAGATATTCCTATTCCAGAGTGGCTGAGATTACTTATTTTTCCTGTCGGATTTACGTTAATAGGATATCGTTTCCTACAAATTCTAATTCAACTCTTTAAGGGGAACTTGCAATCTCTTGAGCCGGCCACTCATGCCGATCCGGATCTCGTCAAGTAGAGTATCATGAGCGGAATAATTTTAATCATCCTATTGTTAACACTAATTGCCTTTAGGGTTCCAATCGCTGTATCGCTTGGGATTGCCAGTATTGTTGTTCTTCTGAGCTTTACCAACAATGATGTTTTAAGTTTAGCTGTTGGGTTTCAACATACAATTAACATAATCCCTCTGTTGTCGTTGCCGTTTTTTGTGCTCGCTGCGAATTTTATGACGACAGGTGGCGTTGCAAGAAGATTGATTAATTTAGCTAATGCATTGGTAGGTCGATTTAGGGGTGGTCTTGCTATGGCCACATTGCTCGCTTGTGCTCTATTCTCAGCAGTTTCTGGATCCGCTCCAGCTACAGTGATCGCAGTTGGTAGTGTGATGATTGGTGGGATGGTGACATCAGGATATAAAAGAGAATTTGCAGCTGGTGTAGTTTGTAATGCTGGAACATTGGGTATTTTGATTCCTCCATCATTAGTGATGGTTATCTATGGCGCTGTCACTGAGACCTCGATAGGTAATTTGTTTATGGCAGGTATTGTCCCAGGTATTGTCCTTACCTTTGCTCTCATGATTGTCATTGCCATCATTGCAAAATTCCAAAACTTACCAAGACAAGAGGCCGTTCCGTTTAAAGAGACGATTTATCTAATATTTGATGCTTTCCCAGGATTATTTACGCTGGTCATTATTCTTGGGGGTATTTATGCAGGAATCTTTTCTCCAACTGAGGCTGCTGCGTTCGCTGCTGTCTATGCCTTCCTCATCTCTGTCTTTTACTATAAGGATATGAAGCTTAATCAAGTCAAGGGAGTCTTAATCGATAGTGCCAGAATCACAGCAATGTTAATGTTTATTATTGCAGGAGCATACCTATTCAAGACAGTTATTACTTATGAAAGCATTCCTCAAGAAGCTGCTGAATGGATCGTAAATCTTGGTCTCCCAGCTTGGGGCTTTTTGATTGCAATGAACATTCTACTTTTGATTGCTGGAAATTTTATGGAGCCAACCTCCGTGGTTTTGGTATTAACCCCTCTGCTATTTCCGATCGCCTTAGAACTTGGTATTGATCCTATTCATCTTGGTGTAGTTATGGTGCTTAATATGCAAATTGGACTGGTGTCACCACCAGTGGGCTTAAATCTTTTTGTGACCTCAAGTGTCTCAGGACTATCACTTGAAAAAGTTATAAAATCATCCTTACCTTGGTTGCTGGTTCTGCTCTTTGTGCTAATCATAATTACCTATGTCCCCTGGTTCTCACTCGCGCTACCAAGAGCCCTAGGATTAATGTAACTTAGTAAGCCTCACCCACTCTGACGGTGAGCCCGTCTAGCTCTTTGCTTAATCTGATCTGGCATGACAGCCTTGAATTTTTGTCACGAGATGAATTCGTATCAAGCATTGCATCTTCAAGGGCATCGATCTTTGGCAATTGCGCTTGCCATTTCTCCTCAATGTGAACATGGCATGTGGCACAGGAGCACGCCCCTCCACATATAGCCTCAATTCCCTCAATATCATTTAACTTAGCTAATTCCATTAAGCTATATCCTTCCTCAATGTCTAGCTCTTCTCTACTCCCATCCTTTAAAATAAAAGTAACCTTTGACATGTTCACTCTACCAGTTTATTTTCGAACCATCGTAGTTTAAAGGAGAACCGTCATAGTTTGAATCTAAATTGGTCACAACATCGAATATACCTCTTGCACTTTCTTCGGGTGAGTGAGCCCTAGATAGTAGTTCCGGTCTTGCTGCACGAAGCATATCAGTTTCAGTAAGGCCAGGAGCGACTAAGCCGAATAGAATTTCGGCATTGTCTGGTTCTGATGCCAACTTCCTAATAGCCATGTTTAATGCAGTTTTGCTCACGCTATAAAAAATTCCACCGTTTGAAACGTTCTCAATGCTGACAGAGCCAGCACCGCTGGTAATTGAAATTATTTTTTTATGGTTGCTCGCTCGTACATTTTCGATAAAGGTTTCCGCAATTAACATCGGCGCGAGAACATTTACAGCCATGACTTGATGAAATAATGCGCTATCCAAACTACCCCATTCCTGGAGTGCTCTATCACCATAGATACCAGCATTATTGATTATGATATCTATCGAGACTCCCATATACTTTTCAGAAAGTTGTGACAAATCAGATACACTTGTTACATCAAGCCTCTCCACAAAAACATTATCATGGCTTTCTGCAAAAGCATTAAGTTCTTCAGAGGTATCAGGATTTCTGGTAGTTGCAATGACATTCCAGCCTTCTTCCTGAAACGCCCTGACCAACTCAAAACCAATCCCACGATTAGAGCCTGTAATTAAAACGGTTTCCCTACTACCATCCTGACCAAAGAGCGCTGAGGAGAAGACCATGGTGATTAAGGCAACGAAAACTATGTTTGAGGCATTATTCATAAATAAAAAGTTAAGTTCAATGGTATTGTTGATTATAATGATTTACCCAATAGAGCGCATCTTAAAGAAATAAATTATGTTGAGTAGAAAAAAAATAATGCCGTTGCTGATTATTGGTTTAGGAGTATTAATCAGCATTGGTCTTAATTACTGTTCGGTGAGCGTCGATAGAGGCGAGCGAGAGATTCCTCCTGTCTCATTGAATGCGACAATCACGAGCCCAGAGGCACGTCTCATGTATGTGAATTCACAGGGTAATGTAACCCCCTTGATTCAAACCAGACTCATTGCAGAGGTATCAGGCATCGTCAATGATCTCTCTTCAGACATGATCTCAGGGGGAGTCGTAGATGCTCAGCAACTACTGATTTCAATTGATAGTGGAGATTATATAGATGCCTTGAATAGAGCTGAGGCAGAATTCGAGTTTGCTAGGGCCGAGGAGGAAAGAGCAAGAAACTTAGCTCTGGATGATCTCACCAGTCAATCTGATCTTGACCTAAAAATCAGAATGCTCAGGCTTGCTGAAGCCAATCTTGAGAGAGCACGAAGGGATTTAGAAAGGACCAACATCTATTCACCCTTTAATGGAACGGTTGTCAGTGAGGAGGTGGACTTAGGTCAATTTGTCAATAGAGGATCAATCTTAGCGGTCATTTATTCAAATAATCAACTTCAGATTCGCTTACCTGTCCCGAGTGAACAGTTAGGCTTTATTTTTGATTCATCCGTTAATGAAAATCAAACCAGAGAGGTTAGAGTATTTGGTTCTTATGCCGGGAGAAACCTTGAATGGCCTGCGACTGTTAATAGCGAGGAGGCAGAAGTCGATGCAAGGTCTCAGATGACCTACTTGATCGCTCGTATCCATGAGAATCAATCTAATGGCTTGTATGCATTCCCACCTGTCGGCATTTTTCTTAATGCAGAAATTGAAGGTCTAACGATTAATAACTTGTATGCTATCAACCGTAGCGCCCTAAGAGCTGATGGAAACATTGCATTGATTGATGACAATAGTGCACTTCGTTTTAGTCCAATCGAAATATACCGCTTTGATGGCGATAGAATATTTTTTGCCTCTGATTCATTAGAAGACTTAACCGTCGTTACCTCGCCTACCAATATGCTCGTTGAGGGCATTCAAATAAATCCAGTAATCGAATAAATGAAAAAAATAGTTGAGTGGTTTGTAAATAACCCAGTCGCATCAAATTTATTAATGATGGTGCTTCTGGTTGGGGGTATTTTATCGCTCTCTAATTTAAGAGAAGAGGAATTTCCCGCATTTGATGTTGGGCTTATTGTTGTCTCTGTTCCCTACCTGGGAGCTGCTCCTGAGGATGCTGAGCGAGGCGTTTGCATGCGTATCGAGGAGACCTTAGAGGGTACGGATGGCATTTATAAGTTAACATCTCGAGCAAGAGAAGGCTTCTGTGCGGTTCTAATTGAAATCGCAGCTGGTGCAAATGATCTCCAAGTGACGAATGAGGTTAAAACATTAATCGATTCCATAAGTACCTTTCCAACTGAAACCGAAAGACCAGTAGTCAATTACATCACGATTACCAATTTTATATTAGATATTGCGATTTACGGGGATGCCTCAGAAAAAGCACTCAAAGAACTTGGCCTTATCATGAGGGATGATCTGGTTGCGCTTGAGGGTATATCCCGAGCCGAAGTTTTATATACAAAGCCAGATCTAATCGCAGTAGAAATTTCAGAACAAACTTTAAGAGAGTACGGAATTACCCTAAATACCGTAGCTGGCGCTATTCAACGAAGCTCTTTTGATCTTCCTAGTGGAGCCCTTAGGACGTTACAGGGTGAAATTTTACTTAGAACGCAAAACCAAGCCTATTTAGCTGAAGATCTAGAGAATATTCCTGTCATTACCTCTGCCGATGGTTCGGTTATTACGGTCAATGATCTAGGGGTCTCAATCGATGGCTTTGAGGAGGGGGATACGGTTGCCAGATATAACGGTTCTCCCGCAGTCATTGTTAGGGTGTCGCAAACAGGATCTGAAGATCTAAGGCTTATTAAGGCACAGATCGATAATTATTTATCTGGAGACTTAGGATACATTCCTGAGGGTATCAATGTTGAAATTGCAACCGACGTGTCTGATGGACTCTCCGCTAGAATCGAAAATCTTATGAACTCTGCAATCTCAGGTTTAATTTTAGTTCTTATTCTTCTGGGCATACCTTTTAATTTCAGATTGGCAGCATGGGTAGCAGTCGGTATTCCAATTGCTATGCTAGGCGCTATTGCAATATTCCCAATATTTGATTATTCAATTAATACGCTTTCCATCACTGCGTTCATCTTGGTCCTTGGGATCGTGGTAGATGATGCAATCGTCGTGGGCGAGCGTGTCTATGCCCATGAGCAGATGGGAAAAGATCGCATTCAGGCTGCCATCGATGGCACCTATGAAATCTTAAAGCCAGTAACTTTTGGCGTTCTTACGACCATGGCTGCCTTTCTGCCATTAATTTTTACTCCTGGTCGTGTTGGGGAATTCTTCTCTATCATAGGCTTGGTGGTTGTCTTTTGTCTCTTTTTCTCGCTTCTGGAAGTGCTCACTATTTTGCCTGCCCATTTAGCTCATCGAAGAAAAAATTATGAAACCAGAGATAATATTAAGAGAGAACCAAAGGGTATTTTTTTAGTAAAACATAAAATTGCTGCATACCTAGATAAAACTGCATTTATTACCTACGCTAACTGGATTCGAAGAGTACTTCCTATGCGAAGAAATATCGTAGCTGGAGCCATTGCGATTGTGATTATTGCCTTCTCATTTATCTCAAGCGGAAGGATAAGCGTTCAGTTTTTTCCAAATATTGAGGGTGATACGGTTAATGCAAGACTTACCATGCCCGAGGGTGTTCACGTCTCCCAGACTGCAAGGGCTGCAGAGTCGATCGAGCGGTCTGTTGAGGCACTTAGACTTGAGCTCTTGGGGAGGTACCCAGATCAGCCAAACTTGATTGAGGGCACTTTCAGCTCCATCGGTCAAACCCTTGGTGGTGGCTTCGGTGCCCCGCAAAGTCACCTGGCAGAGATTTGGCTCTATCTCCCTCCAGTGAATGAGCGAAATTCAGTCAGTGCAGTTGAAATCGCAAACCTTTGGCGCGATCTCACGCCTGCCATCCCCGATGCCATTGAGCTCACTTTTTCTGCAAATGCGCTTCAAGCTGGAGATGCTATCTCCATTGACCTTAGAGCCAGAGATATTGATCTATTGGCTGAGGTGGCCTCAAGGTTAAGGAGCGAACTTGCAAGCTTTGATCCTGTCTATGATATCTCGGATTCTTTTAGATCTGGCAAGCAAGAGATCAAACTGAACCTTAACAGAAATGCCTACAACCTTGGGCTCACGCCCAGAGACCTTGCAAGCCAAGTGAGGGCATCTTTCTATGGGGTTCAAGTTCAGAGGGTTCAGCGAGGAACAGAAGACGTGAGGATCATGGTTAGGTATCCTGAAAGCGAGAGAGCAAGCATTGGTGACCTAGAAAATATGATGATTAGGACTCCTGATGGCCTCGAAGTACCCTTTAGCACGGTGGCTGATTATGAGATTGGCCGTGGCTACTCAACTATCGTCAGGATTGATAGACAAAGAACTGTCACAGTACGAGCCGACGTTGATAGAAACCTGTCTGCTCCTGAAGCAATTATTGGTCAACTTAGAAATGAGGTAATTCCTCGTCTAGAGGGAGAGTATCCGGGCGTTGAATTTACTTTCTCGGGCGAGGCAGAGCAGCGTGCACAATCTTTTGGCGGTCTATTCTCTCTCTTCCCACTTGCGCTCTTGATCATTTATGCACTGCTAGCAATTCCTCTAAAGTCGTACTTACAGCCACTCATTATTATGTCTATCATCCCTTTTTCCATTATAGGATCGATTGTAGGACACCTTATTATGGGATCACCAATCATCATTACCTCTATCTTTGGAATGATAGCTTTATGTGGAGTGGTCGTTAACTCGAGCCTGATCTTTGTAGACTGGATTAACAAGGAGCTTGAAAATGGGGCTCACATTGATGACGCGATTATTGAGGCAGGAAAGGTGAGATTCAGGCCCATCATGCTGACCTCAATTACTACCTTTGTAGGCCTTCTGCCCTTAATGCTTTTGGTTGATCCGAGTACTGCATTTATTGTGCCCATGGCCATATCACTCGGCTATGGAGTGCTCTTCTCTACCCTTATTACGCTTATCTTGGTACCGTGTTTAGCCAGAATGGCTTATAAGTTGCAAAGCAAAGATTAAAGTCTCATTAAAATTAAACCAAATACGACTAAAACAATACCTGACCAGCGCACCTTTTCGTTTAGGTGATATGCACTGACAAAGGCAACTAATAAAACACTGGTCTCTCTAAGCGCAGCCACAAGACCCATGGGAGTTAAGGATAGCGCCCAAATGATAATGCAAAAAGCTGTGCAGGAGAGAATACCAGAAACCACTCCCTTTAATGACTCTGCAAGACCAATTTTAAATACTGTCCCTCTTGAGGCAATTGTCCCTATGAAGAATAAAGGTAGACCGGTGAACATGAATAGCCATGAGGCATAGCTTTGAGAATTAAGATTTAAGCGAGCCCCCTGCCCATCTAAAATCGTGTAGATTGCAATCATGGCACCTCCTGCAAAACCATAAAAGAGAATTTTGCCCATCATGAGTCCAGGCGCATAGCCAATGATTAAGATGCCAAGTGTGACAAACAAAATAGAAAAGATCTCTAGTACTGCTAAGCTTTCTCCCAAAAATACGTAGGCGCCAACAAGAATTAATACCGGTGCTGATCCTCGAAACAGGGGATACGCAACGCTCAGATCAACCTTCCTGTATGCAAAAACTAAATACAAGGAATAGATTATGTGGGCCAATGTTGAAAGAATAATAAATATCCAAGACTCTTTTGTCGGCATTGGCAAAAGGTAAGCCCAAGGAACTGAAAACAAGAACCATCCCAAACCCATGTAGGACATAGCTATGAGTCTGTTACCTGAGATTTTTAACCACGAATTCCAAGATGCGTGGATGACTGCAGCAAGCAGCACTAGAAGAAAAACGCTTAATTCCAACTAAAAACTCAGTTCATTAAGTTCAAAGGATTGAGCTTTAAGGGTCATGCCATCAGAAAAATCTGTCCATGTCGCCACAAGTTTATCCCCGATAATTTCAATTTTAGGAAAATCTAGAGGGTATGAAATTTGACTGGAAAAAAGTACGTTCTCTTTGTTTAGCATTCCACTACTACCTATGGATGCAGCAACAAGCTCAACTCCGGTACTACCTGACCTTAACCAGCTGACAATAAAATTTTCGTTATAGGGATCATAGGCAGTATCTACATATCCCCAAGGAACCCCTTCCTCAACATCGAGCTCGGCAGTAAATGCATTATCTTGATGATCAAAATAAGCAAATCTTATCTTGGGTATATCATTAACATTGGTATACCAAGAAACGCCAAGACCATGACCGCTTGATGCAAGAGATGGACCATTAACCGGGCAGCCTTCAATAAACCAGTTGTCATCAGGCAATGAAATGACCTCGCCCCACTGCCCCTCATGCGGTCTAATCATTAATTTAATATCTCTAATATTTTGCTCTGATCTATCTCTATATACAATATAGGTCGCTATATCATCCTGAGAGATATCGGGCTGACAACAATCACAAACTAATGTATCGATACCTTGCTCAAATTGTTTATTTCCGTAAGTATCGAATTCAGCGTACTTTAATATCGTGCCCTGAGTTGTATTCGTGTCTTGAATAGCATAATTTTCCCCATCCAACCAAACCGCAGCAAATCCATTATTTAGTGGAAAAATTTCAACAAAGCCATGCTCCACAGGTAACATATTTTCATGGAGAGTTCTAGCCTGGCTCCAAGTTTGTCCGCCATCGGATGACACCGCATACCTCGCATCATAGCCAAGAAAATCCTCTTGATAGACCAACCAGTGGCTAACCCAAAGATCGCTATTAATCGGAGTTACCGAGGGAAAGTCTGCCCAGTTAACAAACCAATCATCGCCAGAAGCAACAAGGTTCCTTGTTCCTCGATTCAGCTCATCGTCAAAAACTTGATAGTAGAGGCCTATGGAGTCATTAAGCGGCTCTAACCAACTAATAACCAGGCTATCCTCAAACTTAGAAATATGGGACTGCCCACTCCCAGCGCTACCTAACGCCCACTGAGTTGATCCCTGTTCCGGCTCATTGGTACATGCATTTAATAATGCAAAGAGAGTAACAAAAACTGTTGTCTTAAACATGCTGTGTCTTTTTAAATTAATAACTTTCATTTAATACCTTTTTAACTTGAGCAATAACCTCAGATGCTTGAATGGAGTTCATTGCCTTGGACGATCTGACTCGCTCTCCCCAGCTAGCATCTTGGATGCCCTTTTTATTATAAAGCATTAAATTTTCTTCATAATGATTTATAGCAATGTGGAGATAATTATAAGGACCGGTCCTCTTTGGATTTGAGGTAGCAAAAAGAGTGATTACATTGACCCCTAGTGCATTGGCTATATGGGATGGCCCTGAGTCAGGGCAAATGACTAAATCTACACAAGAGATTAGGCTCATTAGCTCAAGCAGTGATAGCTCTCCAATAAGATCATTGAATACGTACCCATCAGTTTCCTGAATTAGCGACTTAAATGCCTGCTCCGCCTTTGAATTAGCACCTGTAAAGATAATATTAAAACCAAGATCTGATAGTTGCTTTGCAATCTCTATATATTTTGAAGATTCGAGGTTTCTATAATTTCTTAGTCTTTGTCCAGAAAAGGGGCTGATAAGAATATTTTTTTTATTTATATTAGTTGTATCAAATTTATCGCTAAACTTTGGTATTGATTCTTTAAGTATTGACCAATTTGCTCTTTCACTGGGAAAGCCGAGATACGTCAAAAAGCCTAAAAAGCTATCCACCACATGCTGCTCCTCTCTGTAAGTGATTCTTTCATTACAAAAAAAAGTCTGAAAATCTTTTGCTCTCTTACTATCAAATCCTAGTTTTATTTTTGATCGTATAAATAAAGAATATATATTCGCCCTCCAACTTGGATGCAGGTTGATGAGCAAATCATAGGAATGCTTTGATAAGAGTTTGTAGTTTACTAAGTAGGAGTCTTTTTTATTTACTACTTGAAATTTTATATCCTCAAGATTTTTTACTAATTCATACCCTACAGTTCCAATGACCCAGGTTATTTCAGTTTTAGGCCAATATTTTTTAAGCGATGTAACAACAGGTATAACATTGCATACATCGCCAATCGCTGAGAGCCTAAGAATACATAATTTATTTGGAGGATTTTTAAAATAATTGATAGCTGGGTACATATTAATTAGAAACTAAGCTAAATGGATCAACCCTGGCACTGCCAATTCTAGCCCCCCAATGAAGGTGAGGCCCTGTAACTCTTCCAGTAGCACCCACAAGCCCTATCAACTCACCTTTTTCAACCATTTGGCCTTGTTCAACTAAAATTTCTGACATGTGAAGATAAGTTGTAAATATCCCAGAGCCATGATCTATAAAAACTGCCTGTCCACTAAAAAATAGGTCTTCTGCTAATACAATCTGGCCTGAATTTGAAGCATAAATTTCTGTTCCTGTTGGTGATGCTAAATCTGCACCAGAATGAGGAGCTCTTGGTTCACCATTAAAAACCCTTCGATGGCCAAAATTACTTCCCTCTCTGACTCCTTGCAAAGGAACCATAAACGGATTTTGCCAAGCATTAATGTCACTTCGAATGGAATACGCCTCTGAAATTAATTGGGAATCACGATTTGCTCTCTCAAGATTCTCTGGAGAAAGCGAGACATATTGTGGCTCAACTGTGAGCTCTGTTGTGGGAAATGTCCACGAGCCAACTTCAAGGGATAGCTCGAGCTCAAGCTGATTTTCATTTTCTATATAACTCAATGGAACAATATAGCTTCCTGCACTTGTATCTAAATCAATGCCGATCATAGTTACAAGGGCATTATCTTCGTTCAATGCAAGCTCGTATTGATTATCATCCCACAGAATGTATGCCTCATTGATTTCACTATTCTCCATAAGCGGAATCTCGATGATTAATGCAGTACCTTGAAATGCAAAAAATTGTAATAGCGTACTAATCATTGATCTGGCTTATCTCAAACAAATTAAATAACCGCATGCAATCAGATGCATCTTTTAAGGTATTTTCCTCTCTGAGGACTCTAGCCATACCTGTACCTTGAAATCTCGGATCATCGCACTCACCATCCAAGGCAAAGGGACTG
>JAURFX010000018.1 GCA_030834065.1 Gammaproteobacteria bacterium | reverse complement strand
GGATCAATGCCTGCCGCATCCTGCCAGCTACTCCAGTGCCATGATCCAATAACTGACCCTGCTATAAATGCTGTCAGAGGGATCAGCATCCTAATGTTTCCACCGCCAACTGTAAATAGAGTACCTGACGCGCAGCCACCCCCCAACTGCATGCCTAAACCAAATACGAATGCACCAAAGGCAACGGCCGTATTAAGTGGCGCTATCCTACCAACCACCTGCGTTCCATACACCTCGCCTTGAGAAATGATTAAAGAGAATAAAACCACGGTTATAGCTAACATGATCATCTGAGCGCGAAGACCAGCACCCTGTCCAGTATTGACAATCTCTCGCCACCCTGCTGTGAAGCCAAAGGCTGCGTGATATAAAACGAGCCCCGCAAATAACCCAACCAAAAATAATGCGCCCTGTCGCCAGCCGTAATTGAGCTCTAAAAAAATAAATAATAATGAACTTAGCGCAAGACCAACAAAAAGGGATCGCTTATTACGAGAAACATTTTTAGGGTCTAGATTGGTGTTCCCACTAAGAGTATTGGTAGACATATTTTATCTCTTTAAGTTAGGTCATTAGTATAAATAGAGTTCTCATTTGATAGGAAGGAATTAGATATGTCCTTATAATTTATTTATATAAAGATCTGCGATCTTTAGAAAATCGGGCTTGCCCCGTACCTCTCAAGACGTCTGTTGACGCGCTCCTTTGCCTCGTTCTCCTCTCGCTCCACGCACCTCTCCTCGCCACCAGGGTACACATCACAAACCTTAATGGTTCGCTCATCCGATTCAGTATTGCTGGCAGATCCTGAAGGGAAGTTACCCTGCCCTTGAGCGCATCCAAAGATCGTTAAGAGAGCTGTTAGATAGATGTATTTCATATTTTTTATTTTACTCTCTTGTCTCTAATAAATAACAAGAAAAATAAAATTAGCGTCTATAATTCTTTTTCATTTGAGTGATTATGTTTACAAAGTTTTTTAGCGAGGCCAAACAGTTCTTTAAGATCGCCATTCCCATCTATGGCGCTCAAATGTCATACGGCGGGATCTATATGACAGATACTATAGTGGCCGGTCGGGCGGGATCCCATGAACTTGCTGGCGTTGCGCTTGCTGCATCTGTCTCATCGCCGATCTTTTTTTCACTGAGTGGTATTTTCTTTGGCCTTTCACCAATTGTTGCTCATCTCAATGGCGCCAGTAAGTTTCAATCGATCAAAATGAAAATGCGTGAGTCACTCTGGATCACTTTAGCCATTGGCATAGTATTAATGACTCTCTATGGCCTCTCACCATTACTTTTAGCGTTAACCACTATCGATACAAGTATCACGATCATCTCATCATCCTATTTAGGCATACTCGCTTTTGCTGCAATCCCTATGATTTGGTACACGTGGCTTCGATGCTTCAGTGAGGGGCTGGCCATCACCAAGCCGGTCTTTGTGGTTGCTTTCACCGCGATGCTTCTGAATGTTCCGCTTGATATTATTTTTGTGTATGGCTATTTTGGGTTTGAGCCTATGGGCGGGCCGGGTTGTGCATTAGCGACGGTCATTATTTATGTATATATGGCTGTTGCCATGACACTTATTGTTTTCTTTAAAAAGGAATACGCTTCATTTAACTTTCTGAGTAAATTTAGAGTACCGACATTTAAGACAACAAGCGAACTCATCAGGCTTGGCTTGCCCATTGGGATAGGAATCTTTATCGAGGTCAGTATGTTCTCAGGTGTCGCCATTCTTTTGGGCCCCCTAGGGGAGGTCACCCTTGCGAGTCACTCTATAGCATTAAGTGTTGCCAGTTTCTTATTTATGTTACCGCTGGCGCTCGGGCTCGCATCCGCCACAAGGGTTGGAAACCTATTAGGAGCCAAACGATACCAGGACGCGAGATACTCGGTCGCTACAGCACTCAAGCTAACAACCTCTGTCGCAATTATTAATATGGCAGTGCTGATCTTCTTTAGCTCAGTCATTATTACTCTTTTCACATCTGAGATAGATGTATACGGTCTCGCATTGGAACTAGTATTGCTTGCTGCAATCTTTCAAATACCTGATGGTATCCAGGTTGGAATACTTGGAAGTCTACGTGGCTATAAGGACACGTATGTCCCTATGCTGCTGCTTGCTTTTACTTACTGGATCGTAGCACTTCCCTTTGGCTATTTTCTGACCTATAGGGGCTTTATCAATCCTATGGGCGCTAGCGGTATGTGGTATGGCATGATAATGGGTCTCATTATTTTTGCAGCTCTCATTTCATTAAGAATAAAAATGGTTATTAGAAAAAAGGTATTTAATTAAAATTTTTCTGCTATCTTTAACTGATGAAAACGTTTAAAAGAATTTTACTGTTTTTCTTTGCTCTGCTATCCGTTAGCCTGCAGGCACAAGATGAAATCACAATCCTCGTAAGTGGCGCGATGACAAGGCCCATGACAGTGGTCGCAGAGCCCTTTGAGGGCACTTCACAAACACTCAATCTTATCAGTGCGACTTCAGGCGATATTACAAGACGTGTCATTGCTGCTGAGCCAGTCGATTTGATCATAGTCTCAGCTGCGGGAATGGATAGACTTATTGCAGAGGGTCTTATTGCTCCGGGCACAAGAATTGATCTCGCCAGGGGGCTCATGGGTATGGGCATGCAGCCTGGAGGCATCGTTCCTGATATATCAACCCCTGATGCTTTTTTTAATACCCTAATCGAGTCCGAGTCTCTTGCCTATGTAAGTCCGGCGGCGGGTGGCACCTCGGGCACCTACATTGATGGACTGATTGAGCGGATGGGAATGACTGAAGTGATGCGACCCAAAGTTGCTTATCAGATCCAAGGATCCAGAGTGGCAGAGGCATTGGCTAATGGTGAAGTCCAATTTGGAATCACCTTTATCAGTGAGCTCCTCCCAAATCCTAGAGTTCAGGTCGTGGGACCGCTCCCTGAGGAGATCCAGATGCCAACCGTCTATGCGGGTGGAATTTCTTCTACAGCTCAAAATCCTGAGCTTGCTGAGAGGGTACTCGCTTTGCTATCCGGCGATGAGGGAAGAGAGGCTATCACTGCGATTGGTCTTGAGGCGCTAGCTAGCCAATAAACTTTAAATCAGATTGAAGGTGGTCTCGATGCCTTCAATGATAAATTCAATCGCGAGCGCACCAAGCAGAAGCCCTAGCAGCTTTTCAGTGACCGTTAAAATTGTGGGCCCCAGAAATCGACTGATTTTCGAGGTCGCAATCATGGCAATTAGTGTAATGATGCTAACAAGCAAAATAGGTCCTAGAGACAGCATATAACTCTCAAAAGTATCACCCTTACCCTCGCCTAAAAGAACAGCCGTAGCAAGTGATGCGGGTCCTGCTATTAAAGGTATCGAGAGAGGAAACACAGCAATGTCATCAATCGTATTATCATCGATAGCTTCCTCAGCTGTGTTCGATTTTCGCTCGCTTCTTTTATCAAATAACATGTTATAGGCAATCGCGATCAGGAATAGACCGCCGATAATCTTAAAAGAGGTCATCCTGATGCCAAAATGGCCCAAGACGGACTCACCAAAAAGCCAAAACGTGACTAGAAGTAATGTCGAGACCAGAAAAGCCTTAATATAAACTTTTCTATACTGATTACGACTAAACCCCCCAGTTAAATTTGCAAATATTGGAACGATCATGATCGGATCCACCGCAATAAACATGAGCAAAAAGGCTTCGAGAAAACTTAAATTCATAGCTGGATGATACTCCTTTAATATCTAAGCGCTAGTCAATAATTGTACATAAACGCCAACTTGTTCTCTGCTTTGAGCCATCATAGGTGTCGTACATCTCTAAGGATAGATCCTCTGAGTTTAATTCTAAAACTAAATCACGAAGACTGGTCATTTGACCTGTCGCCTCAATATAGCGACCGGTATTTATTGGAGAAATTGCTCTAATCATGACGCTATCACGTTGCACATTTGCAACATCATTAATCTCATCATTGCCATAGGCGTAAGACAAAGAATCAGAATAGACATGGATATGAATTGAGTCCTCGTATCTTTGCAGCAACCTTGAGACGGCATCATTTTTATCTTGATCAGGGATACAGATTAAAGACTCCTGAGAATAAAGGTTGAATGCCAAAAATATAAGAAGGATAACAAGTACGAAATACTTAAAGTACTTTTTGAGCAAAAGTATCTTCGTTAAAATTTCATAGACCCCTGAATATTTCATGATGCAGGCTCCTCGGCCGAGTCAGACATCCTGCATACACCCTCGGTTAAGGGATTATTGCTATTACCAAAGTCCTCTCCAATATTTACCGAATCTCGATACGCCGTTCCCTCAACTTTATCAATGATATAAGTCAGCACTCTTGATCGATCGGTACCTGAGATCACATTAATAAGGGTCAGAAATCTCTCGCCCTCAAAAGCCTCAAAATAAGATCTTGTGCGATAACTTATAAATTGGTCCCCCTCTCTTTCGAAGATATTCACTGACTGAAGCCCAATCTGATTAGGAAAGGAACAAGACCATATCTCGGCAGATAGCGGTGCGCTGTATAGAGAAACTATGACGGCATATATAAGTAATATTATTTTTTGCATTAAATTATTTTAGCAGGTACCTATGACGATAATTATTTAGAATTAGTCTAAATTATTGTAAAATCACTAGGTGAAGCGTAGAGAATTTCTTAAAACATCCCTTTTACCGGTTGTCGGTTCCCCTGCCTTCTTGGGCCACGTCCCCTTATGGTCGCAGGGACAGATTGACACAATGGGTCAAAGAGAGGTCCTTCTTGATATTTCTCAATCAAGCCGGGAAATAGATAGCAGTGCGGCCAATCCTATCCTGATAAATAACTCGTTCCCAGGACCCTTGCTTCGCTGGCGTGAAGGTGATGACCTGTCTATTAAAGTTATGAATAACTTAAATGAAAAAACATCCATACACTGGCATGGTATTTTATTGCCCTTCCAGATGGATGGAGTTCCGGGGCTGAGCTTTAATGGTATCGATGCTCATTCAGAATTTGAGTATCGATTTCAATTAAGGCAGTCAGGAACCTATTGGTATCACTCGCATTCCGGCTTTCAAGAGCAAATCGGACATTACGGACCCATCATCATTGATCCGATCGAGGATGATGGTTATGACTATGACCGAGAATTTGTCATTTTGATTTCAGACTGGAGCTTTGAAGATCCCCAAAGAATATTTAATAAGCTCAAGTCGATGAGTGATAACTACAATTATCAGCAAAGAACGCTGGGCGACCTGGTCAATGAGATGCAGGCAGAAGGTATCAGCTCCGCACTCTCAAGGCGCATGATGTGGGGCCAAATGCGCATGAATGAAACTGATATTGCTGATGTCACAGGCTCTACGTATAAGTACCTCCTCAATGGAATGTCCACCAATGAGCTTTGGAGAGGCATTTATAATCCTGGTGAAAAGATCAGACTGAGGATGATCAATGCCTCGGCCATGAGTATTTTCAATGTACGAATCCCTGGCCTGCCCATGAATTTAATTGAGGCAGATGGAGAGAAAATCAGACCCATTGAAACTGATGAGATTCAATTAGGAACAGGTGAAGTATTTGATGCGATCATTGTGCCTACACAAGATATATATACTGTATTTTGTGAGTCTAACGATAGGAGTGGTTTTGTTGCTGGTGCGATATCTACCTCTGCGTCATTAACACCCAATATACCCGTGCTAAGAAGTAGGCCTACCCTGACTATGAAAGACATGGGAATGGATCACAGCACCATGGGCCATGATATGCCAGCGATGAACAATATGGATCACAGTACGATGGATCACAGCACCATGGGCCATGATATGCCAGCGATGAACAATATGGATCACAGTACGATGGATCACAGTACGATGGATCACAGCACCATGGGCCATGATATGTCAGCGATGGATAATGATGAACAAGTAACTCAGACTCATAATCACCCTAGAGATCATGGAGTCATAAATCTGGCTGAAAGTCCTGTCTCTAGATTGGCTGAAAGACCACTAGGTCTTGAGCTAGAACCACACAGAGTCCTTACTTACTCAGAAATAAGTGCATTTGATCACTACATGACGCCGAGCATTGACCGAGAGATAGAATTACATCTCACAAGTAATATGGAAAGGTATATGTGGTCATTTGATGGTATCAAGTTCTCAGAAGTTAGAGAGCCCATTACCTTTGGCTACAATGAAATGATACGTGCAAACTTAGTAAACGATACGATGATGCCCCACCCTATCCATCTACATGGCATGTACTTTAGATTGGTTAACGGTCCTATGAATCATCCTAAAAAGCATACTTTACTCTTAAAGCCCGGAGAGAAAGTCTCAATAGATATCAGAGCAAATGAACCTGGGTACTGGGCTTTTCATTGTCACTTTCTCTATCATATGATGGCTGGAATGATGCGAGTCATTAAAGTCGATAATGAAGTATAAGTTTTTCATTTTCCTATTGACATGCGCCTATGTGACATCAGTCCACGCACAGTACAATCCTGATGTTTCAGAAGAATCATTACAAGAGCTCATTAACATGCATGGAAATATGCCTTATCAATTGCTCCTTATTGATCGTCTTGATACTGATGATAGCAATCCAAGCACAAAAACCATTGATGGTTTTTATTACTGGGGTAATGACGAGAGAAAATATTGGATTGATTTTGTAATGGATGAAGAGGAAGAAAATTCAAACCATCAAGTATCACTTTCTCGAAGCAATCCCATAAATCAATTCTGGGATCTCAAGTATGGTTTTAGCCATCAATCTGATAATGATGGTTCAATCATGATTGGTTTGCATGGGCTCGCACCCTACTGGTTTGAGGTAGATGCTAAATTACTTTTGGGAGGCAATAAATCTCTATCAGGTTCATTAGGGATTGAGTATGACCTCCTATTGTCCCAAAGATCTATCATTCAGCCGAGTATCGAATTGCATTATGATGGCGATCAGATGGAATCTGATATCGGTCTAAGTTATAGATATGAAATCTTTAGAGAGTTGGCGCCCTATATAAGACTGTCTCGCTATGATCATGGTTTAGGGTGGGATTCAAAAATTTCGATAGGATTGCGGATCTGGAAGTAATCCTTCTGAATCTTTAAATATAAATAATTATCATTTTTATTCACAAAGTTTTTCTCAAACTGATTTTATTAATTCAAAAATATTAGCGGTTACCTTAGAGATTTTCATCCCCCACTAGCATCGATGTAAAAAGCTATTTATGAATTAAGCCTTTAAATCTTAGTGATGAAAACAGCGTTCCTTTGGTTGCATGCCCACGATTATAAAACCCTCTAACACCTTAAAAAAAGTAGACAAATACATTAATAGGAATAATCTTGAATGGTTATTAACTTTAGGGGGTATATGATGAAATATTTTTCACTTATTTCATTGTCGTTTGTTTTCTTTTTTTCAGGTTCAATGTTAGCCCAAGAAGCTGCATCACTTGAAGATGTAGTGGTGTCCGGTGATGCTGCAATACGTATCAGCACAAGAACCGAGATATCTGCTTCTGTTGCAGAGCAGATTGCGAAGACCTGTATTGCAAGAGCTGAGGAAGAAGGAGTAACTGTAAGTATTTTTATTCTTAGCCCAAGTGGCAGTATTGTTTATGCGCATCGTATGGATGGTCAAATGCCAATTGGCGTAGAGACGGCTCTTTATAAAGCTGAAACGGCACTCTATACCAGAGCCCCAACCCATGAGACAGCCAATCGATTCAGTACCGATGTTGCTCGAGTAACAAGGGTAAAGCTTGACTGGTACTTGGTTTCTGGTGGATTACCCATAATTGTTGATAATCAAATTATCGGCTCTATAGGTGTCGGAGGTGCGGCAAGAGGTTTTGATGAGATCTGTGCTCACTATGCGCTAACCGAGGTATTAGGCCCACAACCACCCTTAACTCAAGATTAAGGCTTCATTAATACGGGGCAAAAGAATCTTTTGTCCCGTATATCATTTTAGTTTATAAACGTAATTGCAATAAGAAATAGATGCTTATATACCTAGGTAAGGCTTTGCTAATAGGTCTTGAAATTAATATATAATTGGTGCAACTTTATTTTTGGTTTATGCATTAATTAAAAAAATATGGGTTTCAATAAATTTGTTTTTTTAATTTTTTATCTTCCTCTATCGGTCTCGAGTTTATTCGCTCAGATTAATATGGAAGAGGTGGTCGTGACCTCTTCTTTTGTAGATCAAATAGTCTCTGAAGTTGAAAATCCTGTTCATGTTGTAGGCGAGGATGAAATCCAAAATGATGCGACTCAAAACCTTGGTGAGGTTATAAATAATTTCTTAGGAGTTTCAATGGCTGATTTCGGTGCGGGAGTTGGTCAGCCTGTTATAAGAGGTATGACGGGGAGTCGTATCAATGTACTTAATAACGGTGTAATGGTCAGAGATATATCTGGTCTTGGAGGTGATCATGTTAATGACATAGATCTTTCTGATGCACAACAAATTGAGATCGTCCGAGGCCCCTCCTCGCTCCTTTATGCCAATGGCTCGATTGGTGGAATCATTAATGTTGTTGATTACTCAATACCGCGTGAGCTTCTTGATGAGAGAACTCTCAAGCTATCTGCTGAAGTACAATCCGTCGGTGATGCAATGGGGACAAGCTTCGCTTATCGAAATAGTTACAACAACATGAATTTTACCTATGCCCTTAATCACATAGACCAAGGTGATTACAGCGTCCCTGATCATATTGATGAGGATCATGAGGATGAAATAATAAATTTGATCCATAACTCTGATGTTGAGAGGACAAGCCATAAGCTTGGCTTTTCAAATATTTATGATACCGGTTACTTTGGATTTTCTATCTCAAACCTAAGCTCATTATATGGGATACCCTATCATGGCGAGGATTCTCATGGTGATGTAGAACTTCATGATGAGGGTCATGAAGAGGAGAGAATTTTTAGTACTACCAATTCAGATGTATTTAATTTCGAGGGTGAGCTTCAATTAAATAGCCCTATCTTTGATCAAATGAATTATTTTTTTCGTTCGACTGCTTACACGCTAACCGAGCAACATGAAGAGGGTATGCATGATGATGAACATGGTGATGAAGAGCATCATGACGAGGATCATGAAGAAGGACCCACCTTATTTAGCAATGACGCTAATGAACTTGGTTTTATTTTTAATATCAATAACTCTTTGTATCCTCAAAAATTAGTATTTAACCTGTCAGACGAGGTCATGTTAATTTCTGGAGACGAGCCCTTTCTACCAGAAACAAAATCCGAAGAGTTAACGATGGGCTATTATATTTCGGCTGATGCCTCGGCGCTCCACTTTGACCTTGGAGCAAGATTGGATCGAATTAATCGAGAGGCACTTCTAGCATCAGAGGTTAGATCCTTTGAGAATAAAAACGCCAGTGTATCTTTTAATATGAGCACCGCAATCTCTGATGCCATAGGAGTCAGCCTAGGTATATCGAGCCTTGAGCGCGCGCCGTCAGTGATCGAGCTGTACATGGACGGACCTCACATGGCCGCAGGTAGGTATGAGGTTGGTGATCCTGATCTAAGCCCTGAGGTATCAAGAAATATAGATCTCACATTCTCAATGGATCACGACGATTTTTATTCGACGGTCTCTTTCTTTAACAATAAGGTTGATGATTACATTATTCTTATGGACCAAAGTGAAGATAATCATGGTGATCACCATGACCATGATGGGCTCATACTTGGATATTATCAGCAGGATAATGCCATCCTAAAAGGCTATGAAGCAGAGATAGGCTTTACGACCTACCTGGGCGATGGTTTATTAGACTTTACCCTTGGTAGAGATGCCATCGATGGAAAATTTTCAGACAATAACTATCTCCCTAGAATGACCCCATCGAGAAATATTATCAATGCAAGCTATAGCTCTGATTCTTTTGAGGGCTCGCTCACTGTTACAAATGTTGAGGATCAAAAAGATGTAAGTTTCATGGAGCAAGCCACAGATGGATATACTCTGGTTGATTTCCATTTAACTAAGGATATTATGCTCTCCAACGGAAGATCATTTTCAGTATCATTTTTTGGAAAAAATCTCCTCGATGAACTTGCCAGAAACCACTCGTCTTTCATAAAGGATCATGTGCCTCTACCAGGTCGTAATCTTGGTTTTAGAGTGCACTGCTATTTCTAGTTAATCATTTAGCGTAAACATGGTTACTCCATGTTTGCGCAAGTATTCATTCTCAGAGTCTTTGCAACCATTGAATGATATTCATTCGCATCCTAAGTCATTCATTTTTAAGCAAAATATTTTTTAAATAAATTCTGCTAGCCAATCTAAAAAAAGGGAATAAATTAGTCTCGTTTTTTAACTATTCAGGGGGTTTTCATGAATAAATTACTTGCAACTATCGTTCCATTGGCAAATACGATACCAGGTGCAATAGTCGTACTTTTTTTTGTGGTCTGGACATTGTCACACCAAAACATAATATTTGGTTTGCTATTGGGTGTGCTCTATGTCGCTATTCTTTGTGTAGATGAAAAAAAATTCTAAAAACTAAAGATTTCAAAATAAAACATAATCAGGCATAAAAAAATACCTTTTAAAAAAGCTATCCAGAGCATAGCATAATTGGTTAATCCCAATTTCTTTTGCCAAAAGTCGCATTGGGATGAATGCCATTGTATAAATCTCTTTAACATATAAAAGGGAGCAAGCTCCCTTTTATTATATAGGAAAATTTGGACTACTCTATATCATGAAAGGTCACTCTTCTTAAGTAAGTGTGATCTGCCACAGTCCTGATCTCCTCGTAATTAAAACCGAGCTGTTGAATAGCTTCTTCATCTTCATCGCTGTATCTATTCTCCCATTCCTAGGCTACTAACTCATCATTGGCTTGATTGGGCGTTGCCGCTTCAGCATTTGTATAAAAGGTAGTGATATAAACATTAGGATGATCAAGCCAATGTGAAACCCATACGGCATAATCAAGAATCAGGCCTAGGTCTTTTCTTATTTGAAGGTCTCTAATGAGAGTTGTTTTTAAATTTGTTAGATAGGTATCGGTATAGTTTGACTGAACATCCATAATGGTGAGCTCAGTGACCTCCTCTCCTACTGACCAATCGACCCACGGCTCTGCATGTAACGAGAACGCAAAAAACATGGTAAAAATTATCAAATATAATTGTTTCATTAGTAACTCCAATTAAAATTTAATTTAGAACATTTATGATCCTATCAAAAGAACAAAATCATTGGGAGCTTATTTACTCTAACCAGAGTCATGTTGATCTCAGTTGGTATCAATCAGTGCCTAAAACAAGTCTGGAATTAATCAATCAATATGCTTCTAGTAAAGAAAATAAAATTATAGATATCGGTTGTGGTGAATCTTTTTTGGCCGATTCATTGATAGATCAAGGATATAAAAATTTGACCCTCCTAGATCTCTCCTCGAAAGCTTTACAAAATGTACAACAGAGACTCAAAGATGCGAGTCATGTTCCTTTGAATATTATTGGTGATGTTCTCAGGGTTGATCTTGAATCTAATAAGTATGATATCTGGCATGACAGGGCGTGTTTTCACTTTTTAATCAAGGAAGAGGATATCCATAAATATCTTGAGAAAGCTCTTCATGCATTAAGTGATGAAGGAAAAGTTATTTTATCGACCTTTGCAATTGATGGGCCAGAGAGATGCAGCAATTTACCTGTTCATCGTCACAACCAAGAAAGTATTAAGAAAATCTTTGGTAAGCATTTTTTGATTGACTTATCCTTTCTTGAAAATCATCGAACACCTAGAGGAAAGTTACAGTCGTTTAATTTTTTTGTTTTAAAAAAAAAGAATAAGTAAAAATTATTCAATTGTATTTAGGAGCTCAGCATTACCTCCAACTGCAACAGTATTTGTTGTAACTGTCCTTTCATTTACAAACTGTTTTAGATAATTGGGTCCTCCTGCTTTAAATCCAATGCCTGATTTTCCAATACCACCAAACGGTTGGGATTCGACAACAGCGCCCACCATGTCACGGTTAACATAGGAATTACCCACATTAAGTTGCTCTAAGATATTCTGAATCTGTAAATCTATGCGTGACTGTATGCCGAGAGTTAAACCAAAGCCCTTAGTTTGAAGCTCCTTGAGATATAGATTTAAATCGCTCTTCTTATAACTCATAAAATGAAGTATTGGACCAAATTTTTCATCATTAATGTCTGCTAATGAATTGATTTCAATGAGAGTTGGAGGAATTAAATTGAGTGTATCTTGTGTATTATTGGAATTATGAAAAAAGTTGACACCCTTTTTTTTAAATTGCTCTATGTATGTGGTCAGTTCAATTCTAGATGCCTCTGAGATGATAGGACCAATATCAGTTCCAAAGTTACAAGGATTACCAATGACCAATGAATTCATAGCGCCGACTAAAAGATTCCATAATCTATCTTTAATCGAATGATGTACGAGCAAAATTCTCAGAGAAGAACATCTTTGTCCCGCGCTTGAGAAGGCAGAACGAATAATAGCATCACAAGCTTGTTCAAGAAGTGCACTTGAATCCACTATCATGGCATTTAATCCTCCCGTCTCAGCAACCAAAGGAAGTAAAGCTCCATCTCTTTGTGATATAGATGAATGGATGTGCTTGGCGGTAGTGAGCGAACCTGTAAAGGCAATGACATCTATGCAGTCAAGTGCTACAAGAGCTTGCCCTATATTCCTGTCACCAAGGATCAAATGTAAGGCATCCTTTGGAAGTCCGGCCTGATAAAAAAGATCTACTAGATAATAGGCAATCGCAGGAGTTAATTCCGATGATTTTGCTATCACGGTATTTCCTACCACTAGATTAGCTGCAATTTGACCGCACATTATCGCAAGTGGAAAATTCCATGGGCTGATACAAAGTGCAACCCCTTTCGGATAATATTTAAGCTGATTTAATTCGCCTGTTGGGCCACTAAGTGTCAAATCACTTAAAGACTCAGATTGCCTCGCATAATATCTTAAAAGATCAACACATTCTCTGATCTCATCGATTGCATCTTCAACGACCTTGGCTGATTCATGTATCAATAAATAAATAAACGGTTCAGGGTTTTTCTCAATTAGATCACTGACCTGATTGAGTATTTTTGCCCTATCCGTGATATGGGTTTTTACCCAGAGGCGACTTGGCAATAAGTCATTAAATTGAATGATAGAATTCTGATCTATCAAACTGATCTTTCCAAGGACACTCTGATCGGCTTTACTCAAATACTCTATGGCCTCATGATTTTGAACTTGAAGAGTTGAGCAAGATGAGACGCGAATCTTATTTTCTTTTTTTAATAAAATTTTTTTTTGTAACTCATCAAGTACACAAGGATCAGTAAGATCCAATCCATTCGAATTTTTACGGTTCGTAAATAGATTTAATGGCTTGGTAATCATCTCAGTTGATGCATTAAGCATTTTTTGAGACTTTTTAATAGGATCACTAATGACTTCTGAGGGAGATAGCTCTCTATGCATAACTCTATTCACAAATGAACTGTTTGCTCCATTTTCAAGAAGCCTTCTTACCAGGTATGGGAGCAAGTCCTCATACTTACCTACCGGTGCATAGATGGATACGGCTGGGAATTTGTCAAAATAGTTTTTTGCCTGATCAAACAACAAAGCCCCCATGCCATAGAGTCTCTGGAATTCATACTGTCTCCCTCTACCCATATGGTATATGGATGCTATGGTATGAGCATTATGTGTTGCAAAGTAAAAATTAAGATTAGGCGAATTGAATAATTGGTGCGCACACCTTAGATAATTAACATCCGTAAATGCTTTATGAGTAAAGACTGGGAAGTCCTTATAGCCCTTTACTTGTGCATGCTTTATTTCATAATCCCAATAAGCGCCTTTTACTAAACGAACATGCATCTTTTCACGTCTAATCGCAATTTCACTTATTAAATTGATAACATCTTGAGCACGCTTACCGTAAGCTTGTATTGCCACTCCAAGGCCTTGCCAATGCTTAATAGAAGTCTCTTGTGACAGCGACTGAATTAATTTCATGGAGAGATGGAGCCGGTCTTGCTCCTCTGCATCAATGGTTAATGACACGTTATGTTCCTGTGCGGTCTCACAAAGCTGTAAGAGCCTTGGGTAGAGAATTTTAGTAATTTGCTGATCTTTTCTTGCAAAATAATGAGGAAACAGTGCAGATATTTTTATAGAAACATTATTATTTATATTATGTAAATTATTGATTTCACTCGTTTTTTTTATAACATCAATATATCGATTGAGATAACTTATGGCTTGAAATTCTGCCCGAGCACCCTCTCCTAACATATCAAATGAGTAGCTTTGATTATTATTGAAATTCAGCTGATCTAATTCGCTAATTGTAGATGCGCAAACAAATTCCCTACTAAGAATATACATGCCCTGAATTACTGCTTCACGAACGGTATCCTTGCTAACAGTATTTAATACCATTGCCAACCAGTCTGGATCTTCTTTTGGACTTATAACTTTTCCTGCTAGCAAGAGCCCCCAGGTACTAGCATTTACTAATAAACTCTCTGATTTATTGATATGATCTTGCCATTTTGCATGAGTAATTTTCTCCTTAATAATGTCATCTCTAGTAGACCTATCAGGGATGCGTAGCAGTGACTCTGCTAAACACATGAGAGCTATACCCTCGCTATTATTGAGACCATACTCACTTAAAAAATTATCTAGCCTTGAATATCTTTTCTTGTTCTTTCTGCATAATGTTACAAGCGCAATGGCATCATTACAGATAGCGTTGCTATTACTTGCTTCAATCGATCTTAATGCCTTCTTGATGATCATTTTTTCATCCAAGAACTTATTTGTTGAAAGCATATTCATACAAATATATTATCGAGCTTATATGATTGTGTAACTAATTATTGATTTAAATTATGTTCATTGGCGTCCCAAAAGAAATTAAAAATAAGGAATTTAGGGTTGGGCTAACTCCCACCTCTGTTGCTCAGTTATGCCAAAGGGGACATCGTGTTTTTATTGAGCGTGGCCTAGGTAAAGAAATAGGCTTTACAGATATTTTATATAAAAATTCAGGGGCTCAAATTTGTGATGATGCTGAAGGAGTATATAGAAATGCTGAATTAATCATAAAGGTCAAAGAGCCTCTTGAGAGTGAATATAGATATTTAAATGAAAAGCACACCCTTTTTACTTTTTTGCATCTTGCTGGCAATCCTGATCATGTCTCCTCGCTTATAGCAACTGGCAGTAGAGGGATAGCATACGAGACGATCACTGATGAGCATAAGCGCTTCCCAATTCTTGCTCCAATGAGTCTGCTTGCAGGACAAATAGCGATCGTGGTTGGTAATTATTTCCTCCTTAAACCAAATAATGGGAAAGGTGTTATTGCTGAAAATTTAAGTAGCTTAACGCCACGAGTGTTAACAATTTTTGGCGCCGGTGTTGCAGGCATGGCTGCATTAGATCTAGCGTTAAAACAAGGATACCAAGTTAATTTAGTTGATATTTCTCAAGAAAAGCTATCGCTTGCTGAAAAAAAATATAGCTCTCATCTCTCTACCTTTAAGATTGACACTGCAAACTATAAGGAGATTCTAAGTTCATCAGATCTAATAATTGGTGCAGTACACGTTGGTGGAAAAAAAGCATCTAAAATTCTTTCTTATGATGATCTCGATCTTATTCAAAGGGGATCGGTACTGGTTGATATCTCAATTGATCAAGGTGGTTGCTTTGAGAGTAGCAGGCCGACAACCCATGATGAACCTATATTCTCAATTCAGGATATTACCCACTATTGCGTCACGAACATGCCAGGTGCTGTCCCATTAAGCGCATCAGAAGCCCTAAATAATGCAACGATGCCATATATAACTGAATTAGCCGATGGCATTAAAGATGCTATCTTTAAAAATAAGTTTATCAATCAGGCCATTAATTATGAGAAAGGAAAGCTATTGCTCGAAGATTTCTATTAATTTTTTTAGCTAGCCTTTGGATTAACAAGCAGCTCCTTGCCTTTAAGCATATAGTTCCAATAGAGATTTGGCATCACACTCTTTTTTAAATACCAAGCCAACCATGTGGGCTGCTTCCCTTGCAGAAGCCAAGTCGGTAATGTAGGAATTATTTTCCCACCGTAACCAAACTCAGCTAATACAATTTTGCCATTCTCAACTGTAAGTGGACACGCACCGTAACCATCATAGGCATAAGTTTTATCCTTAGATTCAATATCAGCAATAATATTTGCCGCCACTATGGGTGCTTGTTTTCTAACTGCAGCTGCTGTTTTAGCATTAGGTGCGGACATCGCATCACCTAAAGACCATATATTGCTATATTTATTATGTTTAAGAGTCTCCTGGTTAACGTCAACCCAACCTGCTGCATTCGATAATGGACTATGGCGTATGAAATCTGGAGCGGTTTGTGGCGGGACAACATGAATCATATCAAAATGAGTTACGACCTCTGATTGCCTGCCTTCTGCGTCAGTCTTTGTGAAGGTCGCAACCTTATCCTCTCCATCAATCTTGGTCAGGTTATGCGTGAAGTGTAAGTGAGCACCATAGGCTTCGATGTACTTCATTAATGCTGGAATATAATCAGCGACACCAAAAAGAACACCTGCAGCATTATAAAAATGAATTTCAATATCTTTTAATGCTCCTGAATCCTGCCAGTGATCAGCAGAAAGGTATAGCGCTTTCTGTGGTGCGCCAGCGCATTTAATTGGCATGGGTGGTTGAGTAAATATGGCCTTTCCGTGCTTCATTTCTTGAACAAGCTGCCAGGTATAGGGCGCTAGGTCGTATCTGTAATTTGAGGTAACGCCATTCTTTCCAAGCGCCTCACTTAAGCCCTCAACGCCCTCCCAATTGAGCTTAATACCCGGACAAACAATGAGCCTGTCATAGCTATGCGTTGAGCCATTAGATAGTGTGACTGAATTATTTTCAGGGCTGAAGGAAGAGACGGAGTCATGAATCCAATTGACTGACTTTGGAATTAGATCAGAGGTATCGCGTTCGGTTTGAGATGCGCTAAAGACCCCTCTGCCAACCAAAGTCCATCCGGGCTGATAGTAATGCTTCTCAGAAGGTTCGATAATACTAATTTGAATTTTACTATTGCGCTTTAACAGCGAGCTCGCAACTGATATGCCAGCAGCACCGCCACCGACGATTAAAATTTCACTATGACTCATGAAATAATCCTCTTGTTAAATATGCACTTATTATTAATTAAAAAATGCCTTTTATTTATAACCGTTTCTTTTATTAATATAACCAACAATATTGATAGTTAGAAAAATTTATTTCTAATCATATTCAGTTGAGAATAATAATAATTATTATTCTTTTAATCTCAATGGCTTATGCTTGTATTCAACCGTAACATAGCGTTATATTTTTTCTGATTTGATTTCCAATTAAAATTTATCTATGAAAAGAGTTCTATTATTATTCCTTATATTTCATCTCCACCTATTTGCCCAAGATACAGATGATAGTGTCGATTTTACAGGGGTGATGCAAGTAATGATGACCTTACTGACCCCTGCATCAAATACTATTTGGGAGGTGGATTATTTTGCTACTGAACCCTATGACGATCAAACCTGGCAGGGAATAAGCGTTGCATCCGATCAAATCGCATCAGCATTACCCTCGCTAGCTAGGGATAACGCAAGATGGATGAACTATCTTAATGAATTGCAAAATGCTAATAATAAAATTCGTGACTCGGTAGAATTTAAAGACATGGTCCTCTTCCTTCAGGGTTATGACGAAATTTACTATCCCTGCGAAGACTGTCATACTGAATTTCTGTCATATTAATTCTTAAATTTTTTTTGCGTCAGTATGTGTGGACGATTTACCTTACATCATAGTCAAACTGTAAAAGATAATTATAAAGTCTCGATTGAGAGTAGCTATAACATAGCACCCTCCTCAGAGATTCTCGTGCTCCTTAATACACCCACCAGACTGAATTGGGGTTTATCAGTGAGCTGGTCTGGAGCTGAGAAATTACTCATTAACTGTCGATCTGAAACGTTGAATGAAAAGAAAACTTTTAAGCAGTTAAGGCGTTGCGTTATACCGATGAGCGGTTGGTATGAGTGGCAAAGGTCAGCCTCTAAAAAAATACCCTTCTATCATTTTGATCTAAGCGATCAAATGATTTATGTCGCTGGGCTTTGCAATGAAAAAAATGTAGTGGTGGCTACAAAGGAGGCAGAGAGCAATGTGAGCTATATACATCACCGGCAGCCCGTACTTATCAATGAAAATCAGGTCTCGGACTGGAATAATGGCTGCGCTTTAGGCGATATATGTCATGATTATAAAATTCAAACGCACCGGGTATCCTTACTAGTCAATAACCCAAGAAACAATACTGCTGATAATATCTTGGCGTCCTAGGCTAATCGTGCCAAATGACTTTTGATCCAACCGATAGCTTCCCAGGCTTAATCACTTTGCAGCAAATGCCACCCCTCCAGTCAGGGGTTAACGCCTCTCTCAGTTTTGGGTGGACCGAATCCATTCGATGGCAGGGATCACACTCCATGATCACCTCTAGCAAAACTTGATCATTAATCAATAGTCTTTTCCCTACTGACTCAGGACCAAAACGCAGGCCTTTGACCAAAAGATTGGCCCTTCGCTTTGACCAGTGGATGTCTTGACCAATATTCTCCTGGACTTGCGACCAGTCATCCTCTGATAGGATGGTAATTTGACGCCGCTTGGACTTGCCTCTTGCATCCTCGATGATGCCCTCATGGGTGTCCACAGTGCATTCATCAATGAGAGTCATTTCAGCCCTAGGCGCAATTCTTATAGCTATGCCGTTTAATTCCATGGGATGAACTCCTCTTAAGTTATGTTAGATTAATTCAATGCGAACTGCATTACCACTCTCAATGATCGTGTTGCTATCCTGTCAGGCAGAACCCAGCCTCATTAATGTCCCATCTTACAGTAGGTCTGAATGGAACCACTGGGTCGATAGTGATGGTGACTGCCAAAATCTTCGACATGAACTTCTCATTGCTCAGAGCTTGATTGATGTGTCCTACACAAGTATGGATCAATGCTACGTTCGAGACGGGAAGTGGCTTGGTCCCTATTCCAATCAATACTACCAGCAAGCCAGTGACCTCGATATTGATCATGTCGTACCCCTGGCCTATGCGCATCAGGCTGGCGGCTATCGATGGTCTGATGATGCTAAAGAACGCTTTGCAAATGATCCGGACAACCTTTTGATTGTTGATGATGGCATTAATCAAAGCAAGGGAAGCAAAGGACCTGCAGATTTTGTTCCTAAATACAGCCAGTGTGAATATGCTAGGATATGGTTACTCGTAAGCGAAAAATATGAACTGTTAATCAATGAGCCCGATCTAATGGTAATCGATAACATTATGGAGAGATGTGAGTAAGCGTCACCGAAAAACTTTTGATCCCAACCATCCTGCTCCCTACGAGCTGAGTCGATCAAGAATTGAAAATTTTATGCAGTGTCCTGCCTGTTTCTACATGCAGCAAGTTGAGGGAATCGTATTCCCGAGCATTCCTAATTTTAATTTAAATACCGCGACAGATATTTTGCTAAAACGAGACTTTGATCGGTATCGTGGCACCGAGAGCACACACCCATATCTTGTCGCTCAAGGCTACTCTCATCTGATACCCTATGAGCATGAAAGTTTAGATAAGTGGACTAACAGTATGCACTATGGGGCTGAGGGCTATTTTCATACGGTCTACGAAGAGACCAATCTTAAGATTGGGGGTGGCCTTGATGATGTTTACCAGAATAAAAATAATAATAAGTTACATATTATTGATTACAAGAGCACCTCCTCAGGAAATGACATTCAGGAAATGACGCTTGACGGTAAGTGGAAGCTT
>JAURFX010000029.1 GCA_030834065.1 Gammaproteobacteria bacterium | reverse complement strand
GCTGATTATCGAGGTACTCAGGATGAAAATTTGAGACTATCAGAAGCTCGTGCATTAGCAGTGAGAGAATTTTTGATAGAAAACGGAATCAATCCAAATACCATAGTTACAACTCCTTATGGTGAGTCGCAAGCTATTTATGGCAATGAAAACCCAGAGCTAATGGCTTTTGATAGAAAAGCCAATATTTCCCTAAATGTTGAGCTCATTACAGAGACGAGAGTCCAAAATATAAATTAGCAATGGGAATGAAACACTGTTGGGATCTAGTAGATCTCAGCAGTGTTTTCTATAATGGACTATGAGAAAAATATATTTAATTTATCTTATAACGCTTTTATTAGGATGTTCTGAGGATTTTGAAATTCAATATCGAATAATTAAGGATTCATCTGGCAATGTTAAGGAAGAGGAATGCATCATTAATGGCACAATGCAGGTTGATCCTGCTCCCTGCCAAGCCTATCTCGAGAGGATTTGACTACTTCAGCTGTATGGTAACCCTTTTACAATCTATACACTAAATTCGTTCCAAACACTCAATAGCTTCATTATATTTTTGATTAATCATTTCCTTGAGTTCAATCAATCCGATTGCAGGAAATATTGATTCATTAAGGATAATCTTTTCTATGGGAATATTGTAATAATTAAGACATTCAATGGCAGTTTGTAGGTGTGATATCGCCCCAAGATAATTTCCAGAAACCAATATTACTGGGATATTCAAATCTTTAATCAGATCCAAATTTGTTCTGTCTTGCGTAATGGGAGACATCAGTCCACCGGCTCCCTCAATGAATTGATACTCATATTTTTCATAAGGTTGGCAAAAATTTAATACATCATCATATTTGATAACTTTTCCTTCTTCGCGTGCAGCTATATGAGGCGAGACTGCTGCAGCAAAATACCATGGGGTAACCTTTATAAAATTTTCCATGGTTAGAGGTAATTTTAAAGATTCCAATATTCTGCCTGTATCAGAATTATAAATATTGCTCTTATCAATGCCCGAGAGTATAGGCTTGAGGGCGCGTACACTAATTTTTTGTTTTATAAGTCTTTTTAATAGACTGCAGAAGTAATAGGTTTTACCAATATCAGTACCCGTACCGGTAATAAAAACATTATGAGACATAATCTAAAAGCACTTCAGCGCATCTTTTGAGCGAATGATCATCATGAATAGCAGAAAGCGAAAACCTCAACCTAGAGCTATTCTTAGGCACCGTAGGGGGTCTAATTGCGGGAACAAAAAATCCATATTCCTTCAAATGATCACTAGCATTGATCGCATCTTGTTCGTCATTAAACTTAAAGGGAAAAATTGCTGAATCTGAATCTATACCAATGGATTGCTTAAATAAATCAATCTTTTCACTTAAGGTTTTTACAATTGCAACATTTTCTCTAATTTTCTTTAATGAGAGATTCGCTGCGGCAATGACGAATGGTGGAAGGGACGTTGAGTAGATAAGTGTATTTGCTTTATTTGTTAGAAGATCAATTACACTGGTATTTGCACAGACATAGCCTCCATAGGAACCAATAGCCTTTGAGAGAGTCCCTGTCAAAATAACATTTGAGGGTAGTGCCTGCCCGAACGAAGCTCCTTTCCCATTGTTTATTACTCCCAAACCATGAGCATCATCTATCATTAATGTTGCGTTGTACTGCCTACAGATTTCCTGCAGATGATCGTAAGGGGATAAATCTCCATCCATACTAAAAACACTCTCTGTGACGACAAGGCAGTTACGATAATTTTTTCTATATTTTTCAAGACGATTGGATAAAGAGGTTAATGAATTATGCTCAAAAATTTTTAAAGTTGATTTTGTAAGCTTTGCTGCACTAAATAATGAGTTATGACTTAATCGATCCAGTAAGATAAGGTCATCTGAGCCCATTAGAGATTGTATTAATCCAAGGTTTGCAAGATACCCACTCCCAAAAACCAAACATCCTTCACTATTCTTGAAATTTGCTATGGAGCTCTCAAGCTCTTCATACAGATTATGATTTCCTGAAACCAGTCGCGATGAGCCTGATCCAATGCCAAAATCTAGAAAAATCTTCTGAGCCTGCTGGATAACCTCTTTGTCTATAGAAAGGCCTAGATAATCATTGCTGGCAAAAGAAACATAGGATTTACCATCGATACTAATAGTTGGACCATGCGAGGATATTTTTGTTAATGTTCTGTATTGATTTTTTACTTTGAGAGACTGAATAACCTCATTGATTTTGTCTTTTAAATCTGATGAATTACTCACGTTAGATTAAGACGATGAAACTCGAAAGCTCTTCGACCTTAGCGGTGACAAGCTGAGTATTATTTTTAGTTTCTATATTTAGACGTAACAATGGCTCAGTATTTGAAGCTCTCACATTAAATCGCCATTCCTCAAATTCCATCGAGATACCGTCGATTTCGTTTATATACTTAGCATCTTTATATTGATTTTTAAGCTCACTAATAACTTTAGCAGTGTCCTTAACTTTAAAATTAATCTCTCCTGAGGAGGGAAATGACTCAATTCTTTTATTAATAAGCTGTGAAAAACTTATCCCTGATACGGAAAGGATTTCAGCAATAATTATCCATGGAATCATGCCGCTATCCGCATAGGAAAAGTTTCTGAAATAGTAATGTCCGCTCATTTCCCCACCAAAAATAGCGTTTTCTTCTTTCATCTTTCTTTTGATAAAAGCATGACCGGATTTTGAAAGTATAGGTTTCCCATGATATTGATGGATAATTTCCTCAGTATTCCAGACGACTCTTGGCTCATAGACAATACTTTCATTAGGGTTATCTTTTATAAAGTGCTCGGCAAGTAAACCTACCAGGTAATAGCCATCAATAAAACGTCCATTTTCATCAAAGAAGAAACATCGATCAAAATCGCCGTCCCAGGCAATGCCAAAATCTGCATTATTTTCTATCACCGCATTACCCACAATTTTTTGTTGCTCAATTAGCATAGGGTTAGGCACATCATTTGGAAAATCAGCGTCAGGCAAATTATTTAGCTTTATGAATTCAAAAGGGAACTTAGTCTCAAGCATGTCTAGGTAGGGGCCTGCACAACCATTACCAGCGTTTGTAACAATTTTTAGAGGAGAAAGTTTTTCTGGGTTGCTATAGCTCATCAGGTGATTTATATAAGTTGATGAAATATCAACCTGCTCATCTTTTCCTAATTTATCAGACTCATTTTTATGATATTTTTTTGATTTTATTATCTCCTTAATCTCTTGGAGGCCACTATCACTTCCAATAGGTACCGCATTTTTTTTAACAAGTTTAAGACCATTATAATTTTTTGGATTATGACTCGCAGTGATCATGATCCCACCCTCGACCTCAAGATTACTGGAGGCAAAATAAACCATTTCACTACCACATAGGCCAATATCATAGGTATTGACACCCATATTATTTAAGGCAATCTTCATTGCCTTATGGATTGTGGGGGAGCTTGAGCGAATATCATGACCGATAACGATTGCATTTGCATTGAGAAAAGTAGCCATTGCCCTTGCTACCTCAGCAGCTAAGATCTCATCAAAATTTTCTTGATATAACCCTCTAATGTCATATGCTTTAAAACTAGAAAAATCCATTACTTTAATCCTTAATTTCATTTCTAATTATAGTTTATTTAAAATATAAAACATGATTGATCACCTTTGGTTGCCTTACACACAAATGAAAAGTCAAAAGAGCTTTGTTCATGTTGAGGAGGCTTATGGTACGACGATTGTCTTAAAAGATGGCAGTACTTTGATTGATGGTATTGCTTCATGGTGGACAGCATGCCATGGATATCGTCATGAGAAAATTGAGGAGCGGGTGATTGCTCAAATAAAAAAAATGCCACACATGATGCTTGGTGGAATCGTTCATGACCCTGCACTTATACTATCTAAAAAGCTTACAGGTTTACTCGATCCCCCATTAGAGCATGTGTTCTTTTCAGAGTCTGGCTCAGTTTCAGTTGAAATTGCAATGAAAATGGCTATTCAGTATTTTCAAAATTATAAGCAACCAGATAAAAAGAAATTTATTTCATTTTATAATGGTTATCATGGTGATACCTTTGCAGCTATGTCAGTTTGTGATCCAAACGAAGGCATGCATGCAAGATTTAATGATAGCCTCATTAAGCAGTATGTTCTTAATATTCCAAGCTCTGACTCCGAATTCAATGATTTAGAAAATTTTATTAAGAATGTCACCGATCATACAGCTGCCATAATTATTGAGCCCATATTACAGGCTGCTGGTGGTATGAAATTACATGATGCAGACACATTAGAGAGAATTGTAAGGCTTGCAAAAAAGCATAATTTGATCGTAATTTTTGATGAAATTGCTACAGGCTTTGGTAGGACTGGTAAGTTGTTTGCTTATCAACACACTAATATAGTACCTGATATTATTACACTATCTAAGGCGCTTACTGGTGGCACACTTCCCTTAGCAGCAACTGTTGCGAGTAAAAAAATTTACGAATCTTTTTTAACTGAAGATTATGAAGATGCATTTATGCATGGGCCAACTTATTGTGGGAACCCACTTGCATGCAGTGCCGCTTTAGCATCTATAGAGCTTTTTGAGGAGCAGCCTAGATTAGAGCAAGCGAAGGAGATTGAATCATTTTGTAAAGCAAGCTTGAGTCATCTGTTAAATTACTCAATAGTAAAAGAAATAAGGTGCATGGGTGCCATGGCTGCCATTGAGTTAAGCAGACCCACTGATTTAATCCAATTAAGAGCTTACTTTGTCGGAGAGGGGGTTTGGATTAGACCTCTTAATAGTGTTATTTATATCATGCCCTCTTTAAATATAGATAAGAGTTCTTTAGAGAAGCTGATTAAAGCGATAGAGAAAACAATACAAAAAATAAATTAGAACATAGCGGAGCTATTAACTTCTTTATCAGACTCCTTGTATCTGTTGGGAATAAAATCACCAGTCACCATATGCTTATAAGACTGACCAGGAGGAACCATTGGGAGAACACTTGCCTCAGGATCTATTAGTACCTCTAGAAAAGCAGGACCTTTATGCTCAATAAACTGTTTTAGAGCTGAATCAAGCTCCTTATTCTCAGTGACTCTAAGTGCAAGATCAAATCCATCAGCTTGCGCAGTTTTGATAAAGTCTTTTTTTCTAAGTGATTTGTCACTTGCTGACATTCTAGATTGATAGAACATTCTCTGCCACTGCATAACCATTCCATCTCCAAGATTATTAAGCAGTAAAATTTTGATTGGAAGATTATAGGAAGAGGCTGTTTCTAGTTCACCGATATTCATTCGGATGCTTCCATCTCCATCAATATCAATTACTAAAGCATCGGGTCTCGCGAACTGAGCACCTATCGCTGCGGGCAGGCCAAATCCCATTGTCCCCATACTACCTGATGTTAACCAAAGACGTGGCCTATGAAATGAGGCATATTGGGCAGCCCACATTTGATGTTGACCGACCCCTGTCGAAATAATAGCATTACCCTTTGTTAGTGCATTAATTTTTTCAATAACAGCATAGGGCTGGATGAGACTGCTATTTCTATCATAGTTCATAGCATATTTATTTTTGTTGTCTTGACACTCTTTAAGCCAAGCGGAAAAATCCAATCCTAGATTATGCTCATTATGATATTGATCTAGATCAGCAATCGCTTGTTTGATATCACCTAGAAAATAAAAATCTACTCCCTTAACTTTATTGATCTCCGAGGGATCAATATCAAAATGTATAATTTTTTTTGCCTTCGGTGCGAATTCAGGTGGATCTCCAGCCACTCGATCATCAAATCTTGAACCTACAGCAATAAGTACGTCACAGTCATCGATCGCATAGTTTGCATAGGCTGTTCCATGCATGCCTAACATATTGAGACAATTTTTATGTTCTGTACTAATAATGCCGATACCCATAAGTGTTGTAACAATAGGTATGTTTAGATTTTCACAAAGTGCTTTTAGTTCTTCGCTTATATTGGCATGAATACTACCACCACCAGCATAAATCAAAGGTTTTTTTGAATCTTTTAAAATGTCATAAAATTCACTACACTGCGCTTCAGATATTTTATTTTTGCTAATTTTTTCAATACGATCTTTATAGCCTGATAGATCCAATAAGCTATCTTCTTCGAATAGTGAAACATGGTTTTGGATATCTTTAGGAATATCAATTACTACCGGTCCCGGTCGTCCAGAGCTCGCAATAAAAAAAGCTGTTCGAACAGTAGCTTCTAATTTTTCTGGATCTGTGATTAGAAATACATGCTTTGCTATAGATCCCATTAAAGAATTTACAGGAGCTTCCTGAAAAGCATCCGTGCCAATAGCTCCAGTAGATACCTGACCAGAAATTATAATCATGGGTATTGAATCTGCCATGGCATCCCTGATCGGGGTTACGCAATTTGTGGCACCTGGCCCTGATGTGACTATGACAACGCCAGGTTTGCCGGAAGCTCGGGCATAACCAGATGCCATGAAACCAGCGCCTTGCTCATTAGCTGGAACAACCATTGGGAGTGCATCACTTCCATCTAGGTGTTTATTAATTTGGTTAAATCTAAAAACTGCATCAAATACAGGCAAAATGGCACCACCACTATAACCAAATAGCGTATCCACACCTTGATCGGCGAGAATTTGAACTATTTTATCTGCCCCGCTGACCGATTGATTACTCAGGGGGTGTTTCTTAGTACTCATTTATAATATCCAAATTTAATCCCATATTAAATCAAGTCTTTGTATAGATATAAAGACTAAATCGGAAAAAGATGGTGATTATTAATTTTTAGGATATGCAGGTAAAATACGGCTGTGAGAAATATAATATCGATTTTAATTAGAAATGAGGCGGGAGCATTAGCAAGAGTGGCTAATTTATTTTCCAGTCGTGCCTATAATATTGATAGTTTAAGTGTCGCGCCCACTGATGATCAAAGTGTTTCAAGAATCACACTAGTCACTTTCGGTTCTCAAGAAATTCTCGATCAAATAATCAAACAGACTAGAAAGTTAATTGATGTCATTAGCATTATTGATATGACTGATGATGACTACCATGAACGAGAGTTTGCACTTATTAAAATAGAAGTCGGCTCAATTTCTAATCATAACCTGAGCTTATTGATGGAAAGCTACGGGGCTTCAATATTATCGGAAAAAGATAATTTCTATACAATCGAAATTATTGCGTCAAGTGAGAAAGTTGATGATTTTATCAAAGCCATTACAGCAAAAATACCGATTGATAGTATTGTTAGAAGTGGAGCATTAGCCATTGCCAAGGGTAAGCCATTGCTTCAAAAAAACTCTTAATGGGCTAAGGATGACTAACAAAGCCTCTGATTATTTAAATGCCTCTGGGCGCATAGTTATTAAATTAGGCAGTGCGCTCTTTTTTGATGGAGCAAATAATTTTAATCAACAATGGCTCAAATCATTTTGCCAAGATGTGCTATTACTCAAAAAGCAAAATAAAGAAATTATTATCGTTGCATCAGGCGCAATAAATTTTGGTCTAAGAATATTAAATAAAGATAGAGATGATCATGATCTGAACCTATTACAAGCGGCAGCATCTATTGGACAGATAGAGTTAATAGGTGCTTTTAAGTCAATATTTGATGACGCGGACATTCCGACCGCTCAAGTACTTCTCACATCTGATGATTGTGATAATAGAAGAAGGCATTTGAATTCCTTAAATACAATCAGCAAGCTAATCATTGAAAATGCAATACCTATCATTAATGAAAATGATACGGTAGCAACGGAAGAGATTAAATTTGGTGATAATGATCGACTTGCAGCTAAAGTAGCTCAGATGATCTCTGCTGACGTGTTAGTGCTCTTTTCAAATATTAAAGGTCTTTGTCTAATAGAGGATGGAAAGCTAATTGAGGACAAAATAATTAGTGAGATAAATAAGATAGATCAAAATATAGAGAATCTTGTTTTGGCTCAAAAAACCAAAGGTAGTGCAGGGGGCATGAAAACTAAAATTGATGCTGCAAAAATTGCTACACAATCTGGGGTACATATGATCATTGCAGATGGTCGTTCAGAGTATCCCTTGTCAACTTTATTGAATGGAGGAGAGTGCACACTTTTTAAGGCAAACACAACCCCATTGCGAGCGAAGAAACAGTGGATACTTTCTGCCATAAATATTAAGGGAGAAGTCAGGATAGATGAGGGTGCATGGCAGGCATTAAATAATGGGAAGAGTTTATTGCCTAGCGGTATTTTAGATTGCTCTGGTTCCTTTGAGAAAGGTGCAATTATAAATATTATGAAAGATGATGGACAAATAATTGCGAGAGGAATAACTTCCTTTTCAATTTCAGATCTAAAAAAAATAAAGGGCCAAAAAACAAGTGCAATACACTCCATTCTTGGTTTTGTAGCTAACAGTGAAGTAATCCATCGGGATAATCTAGCAATAATCGGATGATATGGAAGCAGAGCTTAAAAAATTAATTTTTCAAATTGGTAATGATGCAAAGTCTGTAGTTCAAAAGCTTGCAAGGATTGATAGTGCAACCAAAAAAAGAGCTATTAAAGCTGCAGCCATGACTATAAAGGCCGCAACCTCGGAGATTATATCTGCCAACCTTCTTGATCTTGAGAATGCAAAACAAAAAGGTTTATCAGAATCAAATATTGATCGATTGATGCTTAACAAGGAGAGAATTAATAGCATCATTTCAAGCTTGGAGACGATTGCTGATATGGACGATCCAGTTGGCAAAACCCTTGATGCATGGGATAGGCCTAATGGCATGAAAATTTCAAAAGTCACCGTTCCGCTTGGCGTGATTGGGATAATTTATGAGAGCCGTCCGAACGTTACCGCTGACGCCGGAATTTTATGCTTAAAAAGTGGTAATGCCGTAATTTTGAGAGGGGGTTCTGAGGCAGTACACAGTAATCAGGCAATCCATATCGCTATGATGAAAGGATTAGTTGAGAATGGAATTCCTGAAAAGTCTATTCAATTAATTCCAACTCAAGATAGATCAGCAGTTGAGATGATGCTCAAGGAAATGGTGTCTTTTATTGATGTGATTATACCCAGGGGTGGCAAGTCGCTTATTGCATCAGTTCAAGAGAATGCAAGAGTGCCGGTGATGGGACATCTTGAGGGGATTTGCCATACCTATGTTCATTCGGATGCGGAGCTTGAAATGTCAATTTCAATTATATTAAACGCTAAAATGAGAAGAACGGGTATATGCGGCGCTACCGAGACTGTATTAATACATCAAGATGTTATTGCTTCGCATGTTCCAGCAATTACCCAAGCATTGATGGAAGCTGGTTGCGAGGTCAGAGCGGATGAGAAAATTGCACCCTTTGCAACTGGATGTCAAATTGCAAGTGAATCAGATTGGGGTAAAGAATTTTTATCTCCTATCATTGCCATCAAGTCTGTCGACAGCATAGAGGAGGCAATAGATCACATTTGTCAATTTGGATCTGGGCATACTGAGTGTATTATTTCCTCATCAATAGAATGTGCTGAATTATTTTTTAATAATATTGATAGCGCGATACTCATGCATAATGTCTCAACACAGTTTGCTGATGGAGGCGAATTTGGACTTGGAGCAGAGATCGGAATTGCGACTGGAAAAATTCATGCCAGGGGCCCAGTTGGGGCGGCTCAGCTAGTGAGTTATAAATATCAAATTTCAGGAAGCGGTCAAATTAGACCTTAGTCAGAACTTACTGGCTCTAGAAAGATTCTAGGTTTATCACCCAATCTTGAATATTCATGCTCTCTTCGAAGCTCAATGAGAGCTCTGTCTCTCTCTTTTTCAGTGTCATACCATCGATAAGCAGACCAACCCTTTCCCAGTATTAGATTGAAGGCATCTTCACTATAAAGACTAAACTTGATGCCATATTTTCCTGAGGATTGAACTTCCTTTGCCAGGTTATGCTGATTGCTAATCATACTAATTGTTATCCTTAATATGATGAAGGTGTATCTCTTGTTGTGGGAAAGGAATTTTTATATCATTCTCATTAAAAGCCCTATAAATCATAGTGTTAAGTTCATGCTCGTTTTTTCCTCGAAGGGCTGGTTGTTCGCACCATGCAAGTAACTCAAAATCTAAACTAGAGGGCCCAAACTTTCTAAACCTAACCCTAGGCTCTGGTGATATGCAAATTTCATTATGGTCTTTTGCACATTGGACCAAAACCTTTTCGACAAGATCTATATCGGAACCGTAAGCAACACCAACTGCTATTCTAATTCTAAACTTAGTGTAGGGACCTCCGCTCTCATTGATGATTTTGGCATTGCTCATGACATTATTGGGAACGCTAATTTCAACATCATCTCTGGTAAGTATACGTGTACTCCTCAATCCAATATTGGTGACCTCACCACGCTCTCCAGTATCAAGATTAATATAATCTCCAACCTTATAGGGGGTATCTGCCAAGATAGACATGCCACCAAATATATTAGCAAGTGTGCTTTGCGCACCTAAGGATAAGGCCAGACCTACGATACCTGCAGAGGCAAGCAATGCACTAACATTAATTCCCCATGCGAGAAAGACAAAATATACTGATGCAAGAAATAAAATAATTTTTGCAGAATTATCAAAGAGAGGGACAGTGTGAGGCTGAATAAAATCATATTTCCCACGTGTTTCCCCGGCGATAATTAGAAATGATCGAGTTAGATTGACAGCAAAAATAAACCAAAAAATTGTGGTTAAGGTACCTAATATTGAAAAAAATAATTCAGTAGCGTTTATTGGTAGCGTTGCTGTGGGCAACATAATTGAGTTGATAATCAAAAGGAGCGTTAGAAAAATAGGTCTTTTGAAAGTCTCAACAAGCTTTGTTGATCCATCGTTAAATTGCCTTTTAAACAAAGGTTTGGCAATAACATTAATAACCCGCTCGATAAACCAAGCAATAAGAATCGCAATCAGGATTATGATAAATCCTTGAATGTAGGCATTAGGAACGAGCGAATTAAACCATTCAATGCTTTGATTTGCTACCAGATTGATAGGATTATTTTGCAATTCTTCCATATTTAAGGATTCAAATTATACCGATTTATTTACTCTAAGCCTAAAAATACATATTTGCACCACGATAGTGCAAGGATTATTAAATTTTATCGATATCAGAAATCAAATAAATACATAAATTATTGAAATTTAATAAATTATCCAATCTTGGCATGATAATTGCATGGATATAAATAAGAACAACTTTATGGAGTAACTATGAAAAATCTTTTTAAAACATTATTTATTACTTTATTTATCTCTCCTATAGCTGCCAATGCACAAGTTTCTGCAAATGCAGGGTGGGTCAGTGATTACTTTTTTAGAGGTATCTTTCAAGCAGAATCATCAGCGTCTGCGGGTGTAGATTTAGAATCTGGTGGACTTTATGCTGGAACTTGGGCTGCTGATGTTGGTGACGGGTTAGAAGTTGATCTTTACGCAGGATTTGGAACATCTGTTGGAGATCTTGGCTTGAGCGCTGGATTTACTGGCTATTACTATACTGGTGACTTTGATGATACATACGAGGAAATTAACATAGGGCTTACTTACGGTGCATTTGCTTTAGATTATGCTGACGGAACCTGGGATGGATTCGGCGAACCCGCTGATTATGCCTACACCTCATTAAGCTATGCTGCAGAGAATGGTTTTAGTATTGTTTATCATTCGCATGACGGTGGCAATGCATACCTCGAACCATCATACAGTTTTGATTTAAGCGGCATCGATGCATTTATTGCGCTTGTGATCGGACTTGATGATAGCGAGGAAGGCATAGTCTTTGGAATCGGAACATCTTGGTAAGACTCAAAGGGAGGATATTATGAAATTAATAACAGCGGTTATAAAGCCCTTTAAGCTAGAAGACGTTCGTCAAGCCCTCTCTGAAGCAGGTGTTGAGGGAATGACGGTTTCAGAGGTGAAGGGGTTTGGAAGACAAAAGGGTCATACAGAACTCTATCGTGGTGCTGAATACACAGTTGATTTTGTACCAAAGACAAAAATAGAAGTTGCAGTCTCAGATGCCTCGGCTGATCAAGTAGTTGAGGCCATCGTTACAGCGGCAAAAACTGGATCAATCGGCGACGGTAAGGTATTTGTAACTGAGCTTAAAGAAGTTACAAGAATACGTACCGGCGAATCAGGCGATCAAGCACTTTAATAGGAGAAAATTATGGAAATTGCATTTTCACTGGACACTCTTTACGCAGTACTTTGTGGAGCTCTTGTAATGTTTATGGCAGCAGGATTCACCATGTTAGAGGCAGGCTTAGTACAAAAGAAAGACGTATCTGAAATCGTGACAAAAAATATCGGCTTGTATGCTATTGCATGCATTATGTATTTAGTTTGTGGGTTTGTTTTGATGTACCCTGCGGGAGCATACATTGAGGGTATACTTCCAGCGTTTGGTACCTCACTGGGGCTATCAACAGCGCTACCCCTTGAGGAAATCGGTATGGAATATGGAATGGATTATTCCCAGCAAGCCGACTTCTTCTTTCAGGTCGTATTCGTTGCGACTGCGATGTCAATAGTCTCTGGGGCGGTGGCTGGCAGGATGAAACTTTTACCCTTTTTCTTGTTTGCAGTTGTGCTGACTGGATTTATCTATCCCATCCAGGGCTACTGGAACTGGGGTGGTGGCTTCCTAAGCACTATGGGATACTCTGACTATGCTGGATCAGGAACCGTGCATCTAGCCGGTGCAGCTGCAGCCTTGGCAGTCGTTTTGGTTCTAGGCCCAAGAAAAGACAAGTTTTCAAAAGACGGGAGATCAAATCCGCTACCTGGATCTAATATTCCATTAGCAGCATTGGGTGTATGGATACTCTGGCTGGGTTGGTTTGGCTTCAATGGTGGTTCTGAATTAGTAGTCAGTAATGAGGCCTCAGCAATTGCTGTCAGCCAAGTATTCTTAAATACAAACATGGCTGCTTCAGGTGGCGTTGTTGCCGCGATTCTAATGAGCCTTTTCAGAACAGGCAAGATGGATGTTACCATGGCGATGAACGGTGCTATCGCAGGTTTAGTTGCGATTACAGCCGGTCCGAGCGCACCGAGTGCTGGGGCAGCTACGTTAATTGGTGTGGCTGGTGGTATTTTAGTTTACTTCTCAATTATTTTCTTTGATAAGACGCTTAAACTTGATGACCCTGTGGGTGCTATCTCTGCACATGGTGTTGTTGGAATGTTGGGTCTTCTTGTTGTTCCATTCACTTCTGATACATCATTTATCCATCAATTTATAGGTATTTTTGCGATTGCTGGCTTCTCATTTGTTACTAGCTATATCGCAATAAAAGTAATTAATGCATTTATGCCGATCAGAGCAACTGACGAAGAGCAAGAGGCTGGTTTAGATTATGCAGAAATTGGTGTAGAAGCTTATCCTGAATTCTAAACAGTAGATACGGATATTGTAAAAACTACGTGGCGAAATGAGCGCCCCCACTAGCTGGGGGCGCTTTTTTTATAGCCTTTTAAAAGATAAAAAGGTATGCTTTCGCATAAATTTTATGACCAAAAAAAATAAAAGTATTTTTGATAGATTGGCGATCTGGATTTCAGCTATTTGTATTGTGCATTGCCTAACAGTTCCGATAATCATTGCTTTTCTTCCCATTGCATCTTTCGGTCTTGGCTCAGAAGAACATTTTCATGAAATCATTTTTTGGTTCGTTTTCCCAATCACAACCATTGGGTTGGTATTAGGTGTTCGAGAGCACAGCCGATTCTATCCCATGTGCCTAGGAATAGTCGGACTAGCTATACTTAGTTATATTTATTACCAACATGGTGAAATAGTATTTGTAATTGATTTTTTTGGAAGCGTAATTGCAAGCTTGCTTTTAGCTTATGCACACTGGACCAATTTACAGTTAGTAAGCAAGTATCACGTTCACGGAGAGATAGAAAGTCATGTTTGCTGTGATCACAAACATGACTAACTTTGCTATTCTAGATTAGCGAGAACTTCCTCAGCGCCAGCAATTAATTCATCCATCAATCTGACAATTTCATCCGGTGCGACCCATGGGTGAGGGTCTCCAGGTTGTCTATTTTTCAGAACTTCAGCACGTTCAAAAAGATTCAATGCACCCTGTGGATGAATATCATAGTGATTTACGATCTGCACATCCAAATTTGGAATATTTTTAATCCTCTCGCAATCTCGGATAAATTCCATCACAATTTCAGGATCATCGAGTCGTAAGGCTGTTCCTCCATGAAAATAAGCGTTATACATAACGCCGTTATCATAGACAGGGAATCTCATTGAGGTGGTTCCTGGGGTATGGCCAGGGGTAATCTCAAACTCTATCGTAAGCTCACCAAGGGTGAGGGTATCGCCTTCCTCAATGACTAAATCTCGAGGTGGCGAGTAGGGACCTAAATCTGCTTCTATCAGCTCCCAATCGGCTGCATTGGCCCCCCATTGTGCATTTAATATTTCTTTTAATGCAGGTGCTCCCATATAGTGATCACGATGCCCTTGAAGGATAAGCACATACTTGATATCCTTCGGGCTAAGGTCCAGTGCAATCATATTATCAAGCAGATATTCAGTATAACCTGGAAGATCCCACATCGTATCAATGAGAATGAGTCCTTCGCTTGTTTCAATCACGTAGCTCGCAACCTCTCCTTGACCAATAAAGTAAACATTATCAAAGACTTGAAACGGTTCTCTGGCCATTTGAGTGAGGTCGTTTCTTGGCGTTACTCTACTAAGCTCAGGTTGTGCGCTTAACGACAGCGAAAATAACCCTAACGTAACCAGTAATAAAATCTTTCTCATATTCCCCCCAAAAGATTTTTTTATCTTTGTCTATTATTTACTATTTGACCTGCGCAAAGCCATGGATCACAGTCCGG
>JAURFX010000083.1 GCA_030834065.1 Gammaproteobacteria bacterium | reverse complement strand
GCCATGCTGAGTAACATAATCACGAGGAACGATATATTTTTCATCTAATTTCTCCATGGCGCGCCTGGAGAGATTCGAACTCCCGACCACCTGGTTCGAAGCCAGGTGCTCTATCCAGCTGAGCTACAGGCGCGTATGTAACCATTATAGTTATTAACTAATCTAACAGAGGTAATAATTTATTTCTTACCTCAATTTCTACTAATTCATGGCCCTTGATATTTGGGTGAATGCCATCTGCCTGCATAAGATCCTGAGAAACCATATCCTGTATAGATCCTGTTACTAGTTTTAAGCCATATTTTGTAGCAAGCTCAACGTACATATTTTTAAAACTGTTGGTATAGACTGAGCCATAATTAGGGGGAAGCTCAACTCCTATCAACATGACATCTGCACCTGATTCCAATGACATGTTAATCATCTTTTCCAAGTTCTTTTTGATAACCTTTTTAATCGACATCCCTCGCAACCCATCATTTCCACCTAGCTCTAAAATTATCAGATCAGGTTTATGTGCATTGATTAGTTTCGGCAGTCTATAAAGCCCACCTGAAGTTGTATCCCCACTTATTCCAGCATTTATGATCTTGATCTTTGTGCCACTTAGATTGATATTTTTTTCTAATAACGAAGGCCAAGCTTCTTCTATGGTTACTCCGTAGCCTGCGCTCAAACTATCTCCTAAGACGACTATGACTTTCTCTTGGTTTGTTAGGTTTTCAGATGAATTTACTGGACTAATAACAGACATTAGAATACCTAAAAGCAAAATAAGGCACGTCTTGAATAATCTAATCTTAGAAGCAAAAAACATAACCAAAGAAGTTAACAGCCCTGAGGGCCTTTTGACAATAGTTGAAGATATAAATTTAGTTGTTGAGAAAGATAAATCTATCTCATTGGTGGGGCCTTCTGGGTCAGGCAAAACAACTTTACTTGCAATTATGGCTGGGTTGGATATCCCCTCAAGAGGATCGGTCCATTTATTGGGTCAAAACATCACAGATCTTGATGAAGATAAAAGAGCGCAAATGAGGGCGGAAGATGTAGGCTTTATTTTCCAATCCTTTCATTTAATGCCTCGATTATCTGCATTAGATAACGTCATGCTTCCTCTGGAAATTTTAGGTGATGAAGATGCCCATGAAAAATCCATGAAAGCTCTCACTCAGGTAGGGCTTGAGAGGCGATCAAAACACTTTCCTAATCAATTAAGTGGCGGAGAAAAACAAAGGGTTGCCATAGCTCGAGCTATTGTTAATAAGCCTAAAATTCTCTTTGCTGATGAACCCACAGGAAACTTAGATCAAAAAAGCTCTCAAACAATTGCTGATCTACTTTTTAATATCAATAGTGTAGTTAACACAACATTGGTATTAGTTACACATGACTTAATTCTTGCCCAAGAATGCGATGAGGTTTTTGAGTTGGCAGACGGCAAGATTGTATGATCTTAGGTTTTATTTTTGGATTTAAAAAATTTTGGTCCGAATTTTATAGTGGCGATCTCCTCATCTTATCGCTTTCTATAGTTTTAGCAGTTACATCTATTTCAAGTGTGAGTTTCTTAGGCGATAGATTGCAATCTGCCATGAAAATTCAAGCTTCTAGTATTCTGGCTGCCGATCTGGTTCTGAGATCTGCAGAAGAGTTGGACTCAGAATATTTACAACAAGCAAAGGCAAACAATCTTAAAACTGCAAAAACGGTAACTTTTTTAAGCATGGCGCTAGCTAATGAGGATAATTTATTAACTTCGATTAAATCTGCAAGTAACGGTTACCCCTTAAGAGGCCAACTAAAGATTTCAAATCTCGCTAATGAAACATCAATAAACCCTGGAATTCCTTCCACTGGAGAAATCTGGATCGAGCCAAGAATAGCAGATGTCCTAGAAGTTGATTTAGGTGATGAATTATCTGTGGGAAATAAAACATTTGTAATCTCTGGATTTATTCAAGATATTCCAGATAGAAACTCAACCTTTGTAGGTTTTTATCCAGTGGCAATAGCCAATATCTCTGATTTAGACGATATGGGTGTCATCCAAACCGGAAGCAGGGTGGTTTATAGGTATTTATTTTCCGGAGCTGCTGCAGACCTAAAGGCATTTAAAGAAGATCTTGGCAAGCTTCCTGCTGAGATCAGATTGCAAGAAGCAGATAATGTTGGAGAAGATATTGGCGAGGCATTCGATGATTCCGTGGCTTATTTTAGTCTAGCGAGTCTATTCACAATTTTAATTTCCCTTATCTCCTCAATGCTTGCCGTTAGAAGGTATGCAGTAAGAAGTTTATTAAAAACTTCTCTTATGAAAGTCTTTGGAGCATCTAAAAGTTTTATTTTTGGGCACCAAATTATGCAGTTAATTCTTATTGTCTTAATTGCAACGTGTATAGGTTTATTTTTTGGCTATAACTTGCATGCACTTTTAATTTCTACGCTTCAGGAATTAATAAATACTGATTTACCACCTCCATCCTTGAATCCAGTAATCATTGGATTTATAACATCGATATTTATCGTTTTCGGAACGATCACACCTTATCTTAGAATTCTTGGTAATGCAGAGCCTATCAGAGTGCTTAGAAATGATTACTCGCTAAATATCTCATCCAATTTACCCATTTATCTCTTTACGGCAGCATGTCTTATTATATTTCTAGCTATAGTGTTTCAAAACTTAAAGCTGATTGTTTACTTATCAGCCACTGTAATTTTTGTAACTTCATTTTTATATGCCATAGGCAGGTTATTAATTTATTTTCTTTCCCTTTTTACTTTATCCAGTGGTGTAGGTTGGAAGCTGGGTTTAAAGAATATAGTACACAGAGGAAAGGATAGTATTCTGCAAGTTATTATTTTTGGGCTATCTCTCTTATTTTTAATCGTGCTAGCTGAAACCAGAACCGATTTAGTAGATTCTTGGAACAAATCATTGGATGAAGATACTCCCAACTATTTTCTATTTAATATTCAAGAATATGATTTAGCTGATATCAAGGATTACTTTGCAGAT
>JAURFX010000028.1 GCA_030834065.1 Gammaproteobacteria bacterium | reverse complement strand
ATATTTTCAAGGATTTCAATATTGACCTCACCATCACTAAATGAACCAACACTGACTTTTCCAGGTTTAATGGAAAGTGATTTTCCGATCTGTTGTGCAAGCTCAGGATGTGAGGAGCCTGATATTATTACTGCATGCTGAAGTGACATATTTTTACCTCATCAAAGTGGCTGGGGTGGTAGGATTCGAACCTACGCATGACGGGATCAAAACCCGTTGCCTTACCACTTGGCTACACCCCATCACAAGTTAAATTCAGATTAAATACTTCTAAGGTCAGTATTGTACCCTCATATTGAATAACATTCCTCATTCGTAAGTAATTTTCATTAGGCCTAAAAGACTCGATTTTCCATTCTGCCTCATAGAAAACTTCTTGGCTCATGATTGTTTCAATAGCCGTATCATTTGAATAAGGCTTACCTAGCATCCAACTAAATAAAGCATTTAGGTCAGGCAAATGAATATTATTGATTTTTCCTAATTCTACAAGCTCTTGAGGGCTAAAAAAGTCATTTTGAATTTGAATGATTATTTGATCATCAGATGCATTAAGTGCAATTAAAATGAAATTTGAACCCAATAGGCTGCGAATATTAAGTAATTTATCTCCTTTTTCGTTCTCAATATAGGTAAATCTTCCATTTAAATTGAGCAAGGCACTGTTAATGCCCATAGGGCCATTTAAGGTAAAACATGAGAAATTGTTTGGCTGTAATAGCTGATTTTCACTTGTACAGGCACCTAGAAAAGCTAATAGTAGTAATAATTTTTTCACGAATTAAAATTGTTCGATAAATATTGAGTTTGGATGCTCCGAAATAAGTTGGTCAATGAGTATATCTCTTTTCGTATTTTCGTTAGTAGCATCATAGAGCTTGATAAGATGAAAAATAACTTCTGGATCCGGAAAGCTTAGATAGGCAGATTCAAGATATAAAGCAGCTTCTTGATAGCGATTTAGATTAAATAAAACCCAACCGAAGCTATCTTGAATAGCTGCATTTTCTGGATCTAGATTTATCGCTTTCTCTAAATAAATCAGTGCTTCGTGATGGCGAGAAAGTTTATTGGTATAGAGATAACCAATCGCATTATTTATTAAAGGGTTCTCTGGCTCAATATCATATGCCATAAGTAGCGTTTGCTCTGCCGCATCTAGCTGATTAAGCTCCTCCTCGATCGATGACTTAATTAAAAGAAGTTGAGTACTATCCTCAGCTAACACCAAGGAGTTTGAGTTTTGTAACAGCGCTTCTTCAAGCAACCCTTGATTGATGAGCTCCCTAATCATCTCAATTGAAATTTGTGCATAAAGAGTACTAAAGTTTATTTCTTGCTGAAATGGTATTGCCGATACAGCAATTTTTTGTGCCTCTTGTAATTCATTAAATTCATAACTCAGTCTAATCTTCAAGAGCATAAACTGCTCTTGATATTCAGGATAAGCTTGAACGAGTGAATCAATATAGTCGAGACTGTCTCTAAAGCTTGATAACTCGATGGCATTTATTCTAGAAGCTATCTCTTGAGCTTCGATAAAAAATGGCCCTCTGTCTACACGAGAAAAATATCTAAATGCTTCCAAGAAGTTTTCCTCGCGAATACTGATATTTCCAAGAAAAAAGTTTGCTTCATCGCTAAAATTAGGAAGCTGTATGAGTGTTAAAAATATAGCTTTTGAATCTTGAAGGTTTTCTAGGTAGTACATGCTTAGAGCCAGTCCATATTGGATACGACTGTCATAACCGAAAGTATCATCAAGTCCTTGATAATATTGAATTGCCCTGTTAAAAATTTGATTATTTAAAAGAACCTCCCCAAAGCTTAGAAAGAGTTCAATATTTTGTGTTTGTTCGAGGGACTCTAATGCAACTTGGTAGCCCCTTTCATCGTCGCCTAGACGGATAAGGGATCTTGCAACCAAAAGACCTGCCTCTGTCCAGGCATGCTGTAAGTTATATGCTCTTTCAGCATAGTGAAACGATTGTTGATAATTTTCTAGAAGAAAGAAAAGTGTTGCAAGTACATAATTAGATTCGGGTACGTTAGGAAATTTTTGGTTTAGGTTATGAAATAAGTTAATTGTAAGGACTAAATTTTCCTCTCCTCTAATTTCCTGTGCAATTCTTAAAATTGTCTCACCAGGGGCTATACTTTGATTAATCAGGTCATTTGTAATTTGTTCAAACTCATTAAGCTGGCCCGCTCTTAGCAGTGATTTCATTCTCGCTAATTTTGCAAAATGATTTTCTGTATCTAGCATTAACCATTGCTCGCTCGCTTGAAGGGCAAGCATGTTCATGTTTTGCTCTATAGCTATGGAAGTTGCCCTTTCTGCCCAATAAGCATTGCTATCAATATCTAAGATATTAAGATAGAGTTTAATTGCTTCCTCGTAGTGATTATTTTCTTCTGCAATCGTCGCATTGACTATAATGTCATTAACATTTGTGGCCTGATTATTGGGCAAGATGCTGCAGCCATGGAGTACTAACAAGACTAAAAGAAACTTATTAAAAAAATTATTCATCATCTGCTTTATAAAACTTAGCACTAATAGAGGTATAAGTTAAAATTAAACATATTTTATAGAATTAATACTATGAAAAGGTCTATTCTTACAAAAATTGAGGAAATTTCATTAAAGGCTGAGGAGGTTGGGCAGCTTTTATCCGAGCCTTCTATCATTTCTGATCAAAAAAAATTTTTGAGCTACTCAAAGGAGTATGCTTATCTCAGCGAGGTTTCTGAAGACTTTAATTCCTGGAAATTAATAGAACAACAATTGATTGAGGCAAAAAATCTTCTAGAAGAGGAAAGGGATGATGAAATGTTTGAGCTCGCTGAGGCAGAATTCAAAGATCTTAAAGAAAAGCAAAAAAAATTAGAGCAAAAATTACTTTTACATTTAGCTCCTCGAGATCCTCAAGACCAACTTAATGTTTTTTTAGAAATAAGGGCAGGGACCGGGGGAGATGAGGCTGCTATATTTGCTGGAAATCTTTATCGTATGTATGTGAAGTATGCAGAGTCAAAGTCTTGGAAGGTAGAGCTTCTGAGTCAAAATGAGGGCGATCATGGCGGCTTTAAAGAAATCGTTATAAGAATTGAAGGTAGCGATGTTTATGGAAGGCTAAAATTTGAGTCTGGTGCGCATAGAGTTCAAAGAGTTCCTGAAACTGAGTCTCAGGGAAGAATACATACTTCAGCTTGTACCGTTGCAATAATTCCTGAAATTAATGAATCCAGTGAAGTAGAAATTAATAATAAAGATTTAAGAGTCGATACATACAGAGCCTCAGGCGCAGGTGGTCAACACGTAAACAAAACTGACTCTGCAGTAAGGATTACACATATTCCAACGGGTACGGTAGTGGAATGTCAAGACGAGAGGTCACAACATAAAAATAGAGCAAAAGCGATGTCTTTGCTTTTATCAAGAATCAGTGATGCAAAGCAACAAGAGATAAATTTAAAAAGTGCAGCCTTAAGGAAAAGCCTTGTTGGTAGTGGAGATCGTTCTGAAAGAATTCGAAGCTATAACTTTCCTGAAGGCAGGATAACTGACCATAGAATCGATTTAAAAATTTATCGGTTAAGTGAAATTTTATTGGGTGACTTGGATTCAATTATAGATTCTTTACATGAGTATGAGATAGCAGAACAGCTCAAGGAAATAACTAAAGTTTGAGCAATTATTGAATATTAAAGAAGTAATTGATAGGGGGAGTCTCTTTTTAAAAGAAATCTCAGATTCACCAAAGTTAGATGCCCAGTTACTGTTATGCAATGTCTTAAACATTGATAGAGTTTCTTTATTTCTAAGCTATGAAAAAGAAATAGATGATCTAATGAAGGCCAAATATGATGCTTTGCTTGAGAGAAGGAGACTGCTAGAGCCTTTAAATTATATTATTGGAAAAAGAGAGTTCTACTCTAATGATTTTTTGGTGAATCATGATGTACTTATCCCTAGGCCAGAGACTGAATTAATTATTGATTTAGCAAAAAAATATATTAATAAGGATGTAAAAAATATTATCGATATAGGAACTGGATCAGGTGTCATAGCAATTACACTTAAATTAATTTTTCCAAATATCAATATTACAGCTTCCGACATTAGCGAGGATGCATTGAAAATTGCGAAAAGAAATGCTCAGATACATAAAGTTAAATTAGATTTTGTTATCTCGGATGCCCTACAAAATATACAAAATAATTTTCAAATGATTGTCACGAATCCTCCCTATGTAAAATCCTCATTTATCGAGGATGATCTATCCTTAGCTTACGAGCCAAGGCAGGCGCTTGATGGGGGAGAGAGCGGATTAGAAGTGATTGAGAAAATTCTTAAAGAGGCTAAAGAAAAAATTGATAAGGATGGTTTAGTTATTATGGAGCATGGTTTTGACCAAATTGAAGGTGTCAAATCCATTGCTAAAAAATATAATTTTGATTATCTAGGTAATACTAAAGATATAAATGATCATCCGAGAGTGAGCATTCTCAAATGGAATTAGATTATCAAGATCAAGATCGAGTATTGGGCTTAGATGGGATCAGTCCAGAACTTCTTGATGCGGCGCAAAAGAAAAACATAATTATTTTTGGTTTGGGAGGTCTGGGCTGTCCAGTTGCTTTATACCTCTCCGCTTTTGGTTGTCAAAATCTCAATTTTGTTGACTTTGATACGGTTGACCAAACAAATTTGTCAAGACAGGTACTTTTTGATATTCATGATTTAGGTCAAAAGAAAGTAGCTATAAGTAAACATAAGCTTTTACAGAGATTTCCAAAAATTAAAATTAATACTTATGAGGATAGATTAGATTTAAATGAAATTAATCAGCTAATACTTCAATCTGATATTGTTTTTGATTGTACTGATAATTTTGACTCGAGATTAACTATTGCTGGCTATGCAAGAAAACATAATAAATGGTTAATTACAGGATCCGTTATTAGATTTGAAGCACAACTTGCTGTATTTAGCAATTCTAAGGATGCTGATTGCTGCTATGGCTGTCTTTATGAGATAAATAATGATCCTATGATTAACTGTGAGGGAGGAGGAGTTTTTCCCCCGCTTGCGGGTCAAGTAGGGACCTATATGGCATCAGAAGGAATAAAGGCTATGTTATTCAATGAAACAAAATTAGATGGGAAGATACAAATATTTGATTTAAAAAATAACGAATGGAAGACACTTAAGATTAATAAATTAAAAGAATGCAAGATTTGTCGTAATTAGAGACCAGCTACTCCACCGAGATATTTTTTTATTTCATCAATTTCTATTTTTTTCTTTTCAGAAAGCTCTTTAATTTGCTCAATATTTATTTGATTGATTGAAAAATACTTTGCTTCGGGATGAGCAAAGTAGTAACCACTGATAGTTGAGGCAGGCATCATAGCAAATGAATCCGTAAGGCTTGCACCAATTTTCTTTTCAACTTCTAGCAGATTCCATATTTTTAATTTCTCTGAGTGATCGGGACAGGCGGGGTACCCAGGAGCAGGCCTTATACCTTGATATTTTTCAAGGATTAATTCCTCATTTTTTAAATTCTCATTGTGTGCATACCCCCAGTAATCACACCTTACCTTTTTGTGAAGCAATTCCGCCGAAGCCTCCACCAATCTATCTGCCAATGCTTTAATCAATATTGAATTATAGTCGTCAAGTTTTGCTTCGTATGTGGCTGCTAAATCATAAATATCACTGCCTGCTGTAACTGCAAAAAGTCCAAGATAGTCCATACCGATTTCCTTAGGGATAATGTAGTCAGCTAGACATTGGTAAGGGGTGTCATTATTTTTTAATTTTTGTTGCCTAATAAAGTTAAAGGTTTCAATTATTTGGTCTTGCTCAGTACTATAAATATAAACGTCTTCGTCTTTCGAATTTGCAGGATAAATACCATAAACCGCCTTGCAATGAGTGATATTATTCTCCTGAATAATTTTTAACATTCTTTTTGCATCTGCAAAAAGCTTAGTTGCTTCAATGCCGAATTTTTCATCTTCAAGAATTTGTGGATATTTTCCGTAGAATTCCCAAGCATTAAAAAAAGGCATCCAATCTATAAAGGGAATAAGCTCTTTAATGGGCAATGCAACAAATTCTGAATTGGTTTTATTTATAGGACTGATTGGTTTAAATTGTTCCCAATTAATTTTAGGTCTCTTATCTCGGGAATCTTTCAGTGAGAGAAAAATGCTTTTGCTATTTTTTTCATCATGTCTTCTTTTTCTATCAATATGATCTGAGGCGACTTGGTTTAGAAAATCTTCCTTTTTTTCGCCAATTAGATTTTGTACTACATTAACAGATTTGGATGCATCTTTAACATAGATCACCCCATGGTCATAATTTGGAGCAATTTTTACGCTTGTATGAGCAGGGCTGGTAGTTGCACCTCCAATCAATAGCGGCAAGTTAAAGCTCAACCTTTTCATCTCTTTTGCCACATGAACCATCTCATCTAAAGATGGTGTAATTAGACCCGAAAGACCAATCACATCGACATTATTTTTTATTGCCTCATCAAGTATTTTTTCACAAGGCACCATCACACCGAGATCAATAACTTCAAAGTTATTACATTGCAGAACAATACCCACAATATTTTTTCCGATATCATGAACATCCCCCTTAACCGTTGCAAGTAAGATCTTATTTTTTTTCATTGCCTCCGTCTTACTTTCCTCTATGAATGGGACTAGATGTGCAACAGCAGTTTTCATAACTCTTGCAGATTTTACAACCTGAGGAAGAAACATTTTTCCTTCCCCGAATAGGTCACCTACCACATTCATACCATCCATTAAGGGACCTTCTATAACCATGAGAGGCACTTTAAGCTTTAACCTAGCCTCCTCTGTATCTTCAACGATATATTTATCTATTCCCTTAATAAGTGCATGTTCAATGCGCTTCTCAACGTTGAGTTTTCGCCACTCTAGATCCTCATTTTGTTTTTTATTGGTCTTTTTGCTAGAAAATTTTTGTGCAATATCCAAGAGTTGATCAGTGGCATTGCTGTGATCATTAAGAATAACACTTTCTACTGCTTTTCTTAGATCAATTGGAATCTCATCATAAATAGCGAGTTGACCCGCATTCACAATCCCTAAGTTCATTCCAGACTTTATTGCATGATAAAGGAAAACAGAGTGCATCGCCTCTCTAACGATATCGTTACCTCTGAAGGAAAATGAAATATTACTTAAGCCACCGCTGACATGAGATGTTGGAAAAGTTTCTTTTAGTTTCTTAGCGGCATTAATAAATGCAACTGCATAATTATTATGAGCTTCAATTCCAGTAGCCACAGCAAATATATTAGGATCAAAAATTATATCCTCCGGAGGAAATTTAACTTTATTTACAAGCAAATCAAAGGCTCTTTTACATATCCTGAATTTTTCTTCTTCGGTTTCTGCTTGGCCATTTTCATCAAACGCCATAACAACTACGGCAGCACCAAATAGTTTAATTTCAGTTGCTTGTTTGAGAAATTCCTCTTCACCTTCTTTTAAGCTAATTGAATTAACTATGGGTTTACCCTGAATACATTTCAGCCCAGCTAGAATTACTTCCCATTTTGAAGAATCAATCATGATAGGTACTTTTGAAATTGCAGGCTCAGATGAAATAAGATTCAAAAATTGAACCATTACCGCTTTAGAATCCAGCATCCCCTCATCCATATTGATATCTAAAACTTGTGCACCATTCTCAACTTGATCCAAGGCTATGTCTAAAGCTGAAACGAAGTCATCTGATTCAATAAGTTTCCTAAATTTCGCAGAGCCTGTAACATTTGTTCTTTCACCAATATTGGTAAAAAGGCTTTCAGGGCCAATTTTTAATGGCTCTATGCCAGCAATTCTCATCTCATTATGTTTGTTCTTATGAAGCGCTCTAGGTATTTGTTTACTCAGGATATTTGCTATTGCGCGAATATGTGATGGAGTTGTGCCGCAACATCCTCCTGCAAAATTGAGCCAATTATTTGAGGCAAATTCATTAATAATTTCCGCCATCATTTCAGGTGTATCATCGTATTCACCAAACTCATTAGGGAGGCCTGCATTAGGATGCACGCTTACTGGAAATTCAGATATTTTTGATAGCTCCTCGATATACGGTCGCAGCTCCTTAGCTCCAAGAGCGCAATTAAGACCAATCGCAATTGGATCTGCATGTCGTACTGAGTTGTAAAAAGCTTCTAAAGTTTGACCGCTTAAAGTTCTTCCACTCGCATCGGTAATTGTGCCCGAGATCATAATCGGAATGTCAGCAGCCAAATTTTTTAATGCATATATTGCAGCCTTTGCGTTTAATGTATCAAAAATAGTTTCAACCAAGAAAATATCAATACCACCTTCGATAAGACCCTCTGCAGCCTCAGTATAGGATGTTACCAATTCATCGAAAGTGATATTTCTTTCTGCCGGATCATTGACATTAGGTGAAATTGAACAAGTCCTGTTTGTTGGTCCGATTGAGCCTGCAACAAAGGCAATTTTTTTTGTTTTTTCCCTGAAACTATCTACGCTTTGTCTTGCAATTTTGGCTGCCTCTATATTAATTCTTTTTGAAATACTCTCTAGGCCATAATCTGACTGTGAAATTCGATTAGCATTAAAGGTATTAGTACAAATTATCTCTGCACCGGCATCCAGAAAGTCTTTATGAATTTTTTGGATAATATTTGGTCTTGTCAAAACAAGAATGTCATTATTGCCTTTTAGTGAAATTTTATTTTTTTTAAACTCTTCTCCATGGAAGTCTTCATCTGTGAGTTTTAGCTCTTGGATAGAAGTACCCATGGCACCATCAATAATTATTATTTTATTTTTAGCTAGATTTACTAGTGCTTCGCGCATCATTTTAGAATTACTCAAATGATTTAAACAATGATTCTAGTAGGGTTGACTGATTCAGGGAATAAAAATGGAAATTTGTTACTCCGTATTGTTTAAGCTCCTCAACCTGACCGACCAGTAAATTGAGACTGAGCTTTAAAGTATCCTCATTACTCGATAAATTATTAAATGCTTCTATCATTGATTTTGGAATCACAGTATTGCATTTCTGAGCGAAGGAACATACCTTTTCAAAATTATTTATTGGAAGAATGCCTGGAATTATAGGAATACTGATATTTTGTTGCGCGCATAGATTAAGGTATTCATAATAAAAATTATTATCAAAAAAGAATTGTGTGATGGCATGAGTGGCACCTAGATCTTCTTTTAATTTAAGCACTGCTATGTCTTCTTTTATGCTTTTAGATTCTGGGTGAGTCTCAGGATATGCGGCCACAAAAATATTTTTATAGTTTTGTAATTTTTTTATTTCTTCAATGAGATCCGTAGCAAATTTCAAATCCATCGGAGAATTATTTTCTTTAGGTTTGTCGCCCCTAAGGGCAACCACAGATTCAATGCCTAACTTTGCGTAATCGCTTAGTATGATTGATATTTCTAGTTTACTGGATCCAATGCAAGTTAAGTGCGGAGCAACAAGTATTTTTTTTTCTTTGGTTAGTTTTTTTACAATATCATGAGTTCTGTCACGTGTTGAGCCATCAGCACCATACGTTACGGAGATAAATGAGGGATTATATTTTTTTAGCGTTTCGTATGTAAGCCAAAGATTTTCCTCCATCACTGGACTGGAAGGCGGGAAAAATTCTATAGAGAAATCTATCATTTATTTTCTCTCAATAATTTCTTTAACTACTTTTGGATTAGCTTGACCTTTAGAGGCTTGCAGGACTTTTCCTATTAGGTAGCCAATAACTTTATCATTCCCAGATTTATATTCATCAAATTGGACTTTATTTTCTATTAAGATTTTATCAACTAGATTACTTAATTCATGGGTATCTGAAATTTGTGACATCTTGTGCTCTGCAATTAGATCCTCAATCGATGCTTCTGAGCCGTGTTTATATTCTAGAAGTTCTCCCGCTTGTTTTTGCGAGAGATTGCCTAAGATATATAAATCAACAATCGAAGAGACATCAAATGGGTCTAATTCTAATTTCGAAAAGTTGATATTTTTTTCATTTACCATGTTTGATAATTTTCCTAATAGCCAGTTTGCTAATTGTTTTGGACTTGCATGTTTTGAATGATTAATTGAGCTCTCAAAGAAAGTCGCTAAATCAAAATCATGTGCAATACGGGCTGCGTCATTTTTATCCAATTGGTATTCATTGATAAATCTCATTTTTTTTTGATTAGGCAGCTCTGGCATTGATTGTTGAATGCTTTCGATTAAATCTTCAGAAATAACAACTGGAAGCAGATCTGGATCAGGGAAGTATCGGTAGTCATTTGCCTCTTCTTTAGAGCGCATTGGCCTTGTTTCTTGTTTTTCCTCGTCAAAAAGTCTAGTCTCTTGAATGATCGTTCCTCCTGACTCTAAAATTTCAATTTGTCTTTGGGCTTCAATTTCAATGGCTTTTTCAATAAATCTAAAGGAGTTCAGATTTTTAATTTCTGTGCGTGTACCAAGTTTTTTACTCTCTCTCGGTTTCACAGATACATTTGCATCGCATCTCAAAGAACCCTCTTGCAGATTTCCATCACAAATACCAAGGTAAGTTACGAGCAAATGAACATACTTCATATATGAGCTCGCCTCAGCTGCTGATCTCATATCGGGCTCAGAAACTATCTCCAGGAGAGGAGTTCCTGCACGATTTAGATCAATTTTAGATTTGCCAAGGGAGCCTTCATGAATTGATTTTCCGGCATCCTCCTCAAGATGAGCTCTGGTAATTCTTATTTTTTTAATATCTTCATTGATATTTATCTCAACATAACCCTCTTGCACGATAGGCAATTCTAGCTGTGAGATTTGATAGCCTTTGGGGAGGTCAGGATAAAAATAATTTTTTCTAGAGAAAATGGTTTTTCTTGAAATTTTTGCGTTAGTAGCTAGTCCGAATTTTATGGCTTTTTCAATAACAGATTGATTTAGTACTGGCAGCACGCCAGGGTAGCCGAGATCAATGATAGATGCCTGTGAATTTGGCTTAGCACCAAAGCCTGTTGACGATCCAGAAAAGATCTTGCTGACTGTGTTGAGCTGAACATGAATTTCAAGTCCAATCACAATTTCCCAGTTGTTTTTCATCGGTCAAATTCCTGTGGCATTTGTTGATGAAAGTCAGTCTCTTTTTGGAAAAGATTGACTGTATTTAAAAGGAGGTCTTCTCGAAGATGTTGAGCGACAAAGTGTCCTCCTATAGGAAGTCCATTATGAAATCCTATTGGAAAAGAGATGGCAGGTAATCCAGCTAGATTTGCACCGATTGTGTATGCGTCATTGTGATACATGCTAATAGGATCATTACTTTTTTCACCAATTGCGAATGGTAAATTTGGTGTAGTAGGTGAAAGTATAAGATCAACCTTTTTAAAGGCTTCTTTGTAATCATTGGCAATGAGTCTTCTAACGCGTAATGCTTTGATGTAGTAAGCATCATAAAATCCAGCAGATAATACATAAGAACCAAGAAGTATTCTTCTTTTAACCTCATCGCCAAATCCCTCGCTCCGAGTATTTGCATAAAGCGATTGCAAGGATTGAGATTCTTCGCTGCGATGTCCATACCTGACTCCATCGAATCTCGACAGGTTTGATGAGGCCTCAGCTGGAGCTATGATGTAATAGGTCGGGACATTTAATTGACTATTTTTGAGATCGATCTCAATAATTTTTGCGCCCATCTTTTCAAATTGATTAACTGTTTGTTTGATGGCATTTAGGATATGTGGGTCAGCATGTTTATCAAGTGAGGATTTCGCTATACCAATGGTAAGTGCATTAGGCTTATGATCTAAGTTTTTTGTTGTATACGTAACTTGGTCATTAATTGAGGTTGAGTCTTTTGGGTCATAGCCACTTGCCAAATCATAAAATATAGCGATATCTTCAGCAGATGGCGCAATAAAGCCAGCTTGATCAAGGCTGCTTGCAAAGGCAATCATTCCAAACCTAGATATCATTCCATATGTCGGCTTTAGTCCAGTTACGCCACAAAATGCAGCAGGCTGTCGGATGCTTCCGCCTGTGTCTGTCGCAGTGGCTATTGGTGCGAGTCTTGCTGCTACGGCTGATGCGCTTCCGCCTGATGAGCCACCTGGAACTAGCTTAAGATTCCATGGATTTTTACAGGGACCAAAAAAGCTGGTCTCATTAGAGGATCCCATCGCAAATTCATCCATATTGGTTTTGCCAAGGGTTAATGCTCCTGCTGAAGCGAGGCGTGCAATGATAGTTGCATCGTATGGCGATTTGAAGTTTGCTAACATCTTTGAACCACATGTAGTTAAGTGGCCTTTCATGCAAAAGATATCTTTGTGAGCTATGGGTATTCCTTTCAATTTAGTCCCAATCATTGAGTCTTTATCTAAAAAGGACTCATTCACCGATATGAATGCATTTAACTCCGGATTATATTTTTGGATTCTCTCTTGGTAATAAGAAAATAATTCCTCAGAGCTGAGTTTTTTTTCAGTCAAGGAGGCAATGAGTTCTTTTATGCTTAGATGATGTAGCAACTTAATCTACCACTTGAGGCACAACATAATATCCATCAATAGTTTCGGGAGCATTTTTTTGTAGCTCTGATGATTGATCCTTTTCGGTGACTTCATCCGGTCTTAGTATTTGTTCTCTATCTAGCGGATTGTAAAGGGGCTCAATTGAATCTAATTCAAGATTGGCCACTTCATCAATAATTTTTTTTATATCAAGAAGCTTTTCTTGGACCGCGAGTGACTCAGCTCCATCTAAAGAAATTTTAGCGAGATTCGACAAGGCCTTAATATCGATATTTTGTGACATAAATTGAAATATATTCTACTTGTTACTTGCTGAATTCCCAAGCCATTGCTAAAGTGGTTATTTTACTTCTTTTATTTATGATTAAGACACTTTTTGGTTTCTTTTCAAGCGATCTTTCAATCGACCTTGGGACTGCTAATACTTTAATTTATGTTGGCGATAAAGGCATGGTGCTCAATGAGCCATCAGTTGTTGCTATTAAAGATGATGGAAGAGGCGGTAAGTCAGTCTTGGCTGTCGGAGCAGAAGCCAAAAACATGTTAGGTCGAACTCCAGCGGGAGTGCAAGCGATTAGACCTATGAAAGATGGAGTGATAGCAGACTTTAATGTTTGTGAAAAAATGCTTCAATACTTTATCAAGAAGGCACATGGGTCCCGATATTTTAGGCCAAGTTCAAGGGTGCTGATCTGTGTCCCTTACGGCGCGACTCAAGTTGAGAGAAGAGCGATACGTGAGTCTGCTGAGGGCGCTGGAGCAAGAAGAGTTTACCTTGTTGAGGAGCCAATGGCAGCAGCGATCGGTGCTGGAATGAATGTACAAGAAGCAAGAGGTTCCATGGTTCTAGATATTGGTGGTGGCACTTCAGAAGTTGCCGTTCTTTCACTTAATGGGATTGTTTATGCTCATTCTGCTAGGATTGGTGGCGATAAATTTGATGATGCAATTATCAATTATGTCAGAAGAAATTATGGCGTTTTAATTGGTGAGGCAACCGCAGAGCGCGTAAAAAAAGAAATTGGTACCGCTTATCCCGGAGATCAGGTAAAGGAAATTTCAATTAAAGGGAGAAAGCTCTCAGAGGGAGTTCCAAGAACTTTTACGCTTAATTCAAATGAAATATTAGAGGCACTGCAGGAGCCACTCAATGGAATTGTTGAAGCGGTGAAGGCTGCTCTTGAGCAGACGCCGCCAGAACTTAGTGCTGATGTTGCCGAGAGAGGTATTGTACTTACTGGCGGGGGTGCCTTATTAAGTGGTTTGGATAGACTTTTGCTAGAAGAAACAGGGGTTCCCGTTATTGTTGCCGAGGATCCTTTAACTTGCGTCGCTCGAGGAGGAGGGAAATTATTAACCCTTCTTGATAAATACGGTCCAGCAGCATTTTCAGTTGAATAAAATATAGAGTGTCGTTAGATCATATAGGCAATCATCAAAGGTTAAATGTTTCATTTAAATTCTTTTCTCTTTGCGCAGTTTCATTATTTTTAATTTATCTTGATTTATCAGGCAATATAACGAGTTATGTGAGAAGAGCCATAGCGCTCTCTGTTTATCCTCTATACTCGATATACAATTTTTCAATTGATACCTCTCAACAAGTATCCTTTTATTTTTTGGAGCGAGATGATCTTTATGAGCAAATTAATAAGATTCAAGCAGAAAATGATGAGCTTAATATTCGTTTACAAACTTTAGAATCATTTGAAAATGAGAATCAAAGATTAAGAGATTTGCTCAATGTTATTCCGAGGGAGGAGATTAATTTTTTAGCGTCGACGGTCATTGATTCTTCGATGAATCCTTTTGAGCATCGAATAGTCATACAGAGCGGTTCAAGGCAGGGTGTGACTATTGGTTCTACAGTGATCTCTGCAGGGGGTGTCGTTGGTCAGGTATTTTCTACAACTGATTTGATCTCGCAAGTAATACTAATCACCGATCCAGACCATGCTATTCCTATCATTTTACCAAGGACAGGCTTCAGGACCATTGCATATGGAATTGGGAATGAGACTGAACTCTCACTTCCATTCGTGACTCCTGATCAAGATATCGAAATAGGAGATCGTTTTGTCACCTCGGGCCTTGGTAATACCTTTATTCCAAATTTTTTTGTTGGAGAGGTGATTGAATTTTCAGAGGGTCAGGAAGGTCCTTTTGCTAATTTGAGAGTACGTGTTGGCTTTGAGGTTAATCAAGTAAATGAGGTATTGGTATTAAATAAAAATTAATGAGGCAGCTTAAATTACATCCATTTCTTTTATTTTCGGCAAGTCTCTTACTTGAAACTTTTCCAATTCCAAGGTTTTTAAGTTTTTACTTTCCCTCATGGGTGCTTTTATTTTTTATCATTGCCTTTCTGTATTCGACTTTAAGCAGTGTTTTTCTCTATGGTTTTATGGCCGGATTATTTTTAGATGTTATTTTAGGTACAAACATAGGATCAAATAACTTAATTTTTGTTACCATCGCTTTTGTATTAATCAAGTGGATTCGAGTTATCCTGCAAAGCCCAGGCATACAGCTTTATTTAATTATCTTTATTATTTTTTCCCTTTACGAAGCTCTAAATTTTATTTTAAGTGGGTTTATTCAAATATCTTTGAGCCAGATAAATATCATCCAGCCAGTCGTAAATACACTTTGGTTTATAATGATTTCATCTGTTTTTAATTTTTTGAGAATCTATAAGAAAAGCCATGAATGATAAAAATCGT
>JAURFX010000022.1 GCA_030834065.1 Gammaproteobacteria bacterium | reverse complement strand
TCGGACTTTCAAAGGGATCATAGAAAAAGATGGGATAACGATTTTGGGAATCGAGGGATTGTAAGACTAGACCAATCGGAAAATGTCGACAATATTGGAATCTATGCACAAACTATTTTTAGTCTAAGTGACAACTTAATTTTAAATATTGGCTTAAGAAATGATCGTCTCAAATACGATGTCATAGATTCATATTTTGACAACGGAGATGATTCAGGACAGCTTGAATTTTCTGACACCTCTCCGATGTTAGGTCTCAACTATGGTATTAATGAAAAGATTCGTCTATTCGCAAATTTTTCAAGTTCATTTGAAGCCCCTACTACTACTGAACTAGCAGGACCCTATATTGGTGGATTCAATACTGACCTAAAATCACAAAGCGCTCAAAGCAAAGAAATAGGAGTTCGGTACGGAACTTCAGGCAGTGACCTCTATATGGATATGGCCATTTTTGATATCTCTGTAAAAGGAGAACTGGTTCCTTATGAGCTTGAAGCATTTCCAGGTAGGGACTTTTATGAAAATGCAGGGTCGAGCACTAGAAAGGGCTTTGAGCTGGGTATTTACTATCATTTAAACGAAGAGCTGTCCTTAAATTTTGCACATACAAAGGCAGACTATGTCTTTGATGAATTTGAAGATTACAGTGGAAACAGGATTCCCGGCCTTCCAGATGCGCTAAGCTTCCTTGAATTGATTCATACAAACTTATTCGGATTCCACACTACCCTGAATGTTTTATCGGTAAGCGATCAATTCACCAATAACGCAAATAGCACTGTCAACCCTAATTATCAAACTGCAAATTTAATAATCGCAAAAAATATCATACATAGTCGTTGGAATCTCAAGCCTTATTTTGGTATCTATAACTTAACAAACGAACAATATAATCAAAATGTGAGGATTAATGCCTTTGGTGGAAGATTCTTTGAGCCCGCACCTCCAAAAAACTATTATCTTGGATTCCAGCTCACTCAAATTGAAAACTAAATGGCTTATGTACTAATTAGTCTAGGCAGTAATCTAGGTAATAGAAAAAGAAACATACATGGGGCTTTCATAGAGCTTCAAAAGCATCTACCAAAACTTTATCAATCACCTCTTATTGAGACTAAAGCTGTGCTCCCTAGGGGTAGTGATCCCTCATGGAATCATCCATACTTAAATATGATCTGCTATGGAGATACAGACTTAACGATTAGTGAAGTATGGAAGATTATTCGCTCAGCAGAATTAATTTGCGGCCGTACGCCCCGACAAAAAAATGCACCTAGGCAGATCGATATAGATTTTTTATCTTATGATCAGCTCATCATTAATGACACTCAGCTTGACTTAATACTGCCACATCCTGAGATCAGTAATAGGGCATTCATACTAAGACTTGCATCTTGGATTGCCCCGCAATTAACAATAAACAAGCAATCACAAACTTTTATTGAGCAGTTCAGGGGATATGAAAATAAATTTCCCATATGGATGGGAATTTTAAATATTACCCCCGACTCATTCTCTGATGGCGGTAACTTTCAAAATCTGAGCGCAATCAAAAAACAAATTAAGCATTTAGCTGACCATGGTTCTCATTTTATTGATATTGGGGCTGAGTCAACTCGGCCGGGTGCAGCAACATTGAATCCAGAAAACGAATGGAAGAGACTCGAGCCTGCCTTAAAAGCATTTCAAAGCATCTCCTTGGATTATGATATTTTCCCTGGACTAAGCATTGACTCTTATCATGCCCAAGTAATTTCAAATGCATTGCCTTATGGCGTTCAAATTATTAATGATGTTTCGGGGCTATCAGACGAGAGTATAGTTTTTGACATCGTCGATACAAATATTAAGTACGTATTGATGCATAGTCTATCAATTCCTGCTGATAAAAAATTAATCTTAACCGAGAGCGTAGATCCAATTGCCTATTTGGATGAATGGTTTTCAAAAAAAATCAATCGATTAATACAATTGGGACTGCGTCATGATCAAATAATTATTGACCCTGGCATTGGTTTTGGAAAAGGACCGAAACAATCTTTCGAGATTATAAGTCGTATAGCTGAACTAAAAGAACTCAATTGCTTATTGATGGTAGGACACTCAAGAAAATCATTTCTGGCAGATGTATGTGGAAATGATATGAATAAAAGAGACATTGAAACAGTGAACATTTCTAATAAATTAATAGCTAATGGAGTTGATATTGTTAGAATACACAACATGCAAAAGCATGCAGAACACCCTAATTGGTCTTTAAAATGATGCATCAGGATATCGGCATAAGTGCGCTCAATTGTTATTTTCCAAATAATAAAATCGACCTCAAAGAGTGGTGCCAATGGAGAGATATTCCATTTGAAAAAATAAAAAATGTAGTAGGGACCGGTTTTCGTCTTCCCTCCCCCTGTGAAGATATCTATACAATGGCTGCAAATGCCAGCTTAAATTTAATCCTTGAGAATAAGATTGATCCAAATGAAATTGGGTTACTCAGTCTTGGCACTGAAACCAGTAAAGATAATGCATTAGGGGCAATCATAATCAAAGGAATGTTAAATTCAGCCCTTAGTAAACTGGGTATAAAAGAGCTACCAAGAGAATGCGAAGTCCCAGAGTTTAAGCATGCCTGCCTAGGTGGCATATATGCCCTCAAAAATGCTGTTCGTTATTTTTATGCTCCCCATGCAAAAAAATACGCAATAGTTATGGCTTCAGATATCGCTAAATATCCATTACTTTCATCCGGGGAATCTACACAGGGATCTGGCGCTATTGCAATATTAATCGAGCAAAATCCAAAATTATTGAATATCGATTTAAGTCAGTCGGTTTCAAGCTCAGATTTTCGTTATGTAGACTTCAGAAAGCCACTTGAAAAAGAAGATGAAAATTTAGATATTCATTTGGCACTAGTAAATGGTAAATTCTCCTCGTTTTGTTATCTGGATGAAGTAAGAAGCGCTTTCAATATTATGAAATCAAAACAAAGTGTTACTTTAAAAGAAGTGCTCAAAATAACTGATCTCTTTTCTTTTCATCGGCCATTTAAAAGAATGCCAGAGAATGCATTAACCTATTTATATATTTTATCTTTAATCGAAGATGAAAGGATTGATGTCTACTGCGAGGATAATGGAATTGATAAAGAAAGATTTCTAAAGGAACTTCAACATAAGCATAATTTTGAAAAAATGGTTAAAGAGCAAAGTGTAAATGGTCCTATTCAGGAAGAGGTAAATAAATTAATTTCTATCATAAGGCCAAAATTAATGGCTGAATCTTATAAGGATAAAATTGGATTTGGGGTTGAGCTCTTAAATGAGATTGGTAATACCTACTCAAGTTCAATATTCATAAATATCCTAGCTACATTAGAAAGTTGTAGAAATAATAATATGGATCTGGCGAATAAAAAATGGCTTGCTGTTGGCTATGGTAGCGGTAATGCATGCGAAATCTTGCCCTTAACAATTAATGAAAGCTGGCAACATCACTTACAATCAAATCTTGCAAGTTCGCTTGCTACCCCAAATACTCTCGGTCAGACTGACTATGAGGCATTGCATAAAAATACTATCGATAGAAATTATCATCAACCCACCAAGGGATTTATTATTGATAGGGTCGGTCAAACAAAAAATGAATCCTTCGAGGATCAGGATATTGCCTTTTATAAGTTTTTAGGTATTTAAAAAAAGATCTAAATATTTAACTAAAATCTCATTCCATTCCAGCTTGAACCACGGAGTAATATTTTTTCTATTTTCTTGGATAAAAGTTTCAACTTCGGTTAGTGGTACGAATTTTATTTCTGATATCTCTGCCTCATTAAATTCAATCGTTTGATCAACTTTGCCAAAAAAGACATGACAAAGTTCATTCTCGCTTCCAACATCCCTAAAGGTTGCCTTATATTTAAAACTGTATAAAAAAGTCAACTCAGAGGTAACCGATAACTCTTCATCAGTCCTTCGAACTGCTGCATCCTTAATACTCTCACCGTATCTAGGATGCGAACAACAGGAATTAGACCAATAATTTCCCCATAAAAACTTACTCGAAGATCTTTTCTGAATTAATAGTTCTTTTTGGCTGTTTATCAAAAATACTGAGAATGCTCTATGTAATTGTCCCTCACCTAAATGACAAGAATATTTATCTAAAGAGCCAATCTCATTATCAAAGTCATCTACAAGAATTAACTCATCATTTTGATGCATTATCATAGCTGAAAGTAAATGTTTGGATTGATTTGGACTGAAAGTGGTTTTTTATATTTTCACTTGTAGTTAGATCTGGCATTAAAAATATCAGGGCACCGCCACCTCCTGCACCAGACACTTTTCCTCCTATTGCTCCACGATCTTTACCCTCTTGAAGCAAGTTTTCAATGTCGGGTGTTGAAACGCCAAGTGCATTCAATAAACCATGATTAATATTCATTATGGCTCCTAGGCTATCAATATCTGCCTCATTAATAGCCTTTACTGCATCTAATGATAATTGATTTATCTGATCAAAAATCGCATTTATATTTTTTGGATTTTTCTCAAACATTTTTGCAACTTCGCTGACTCTTTTTGCAGTAAACTCACTTTTAGGACTAATGGCAACGAGAAAAAATAATTCATTTTTAAAGTTCAGCGTTTCTACAAAATTTGTCTCTCCTCTCTTAAAAAGAATCGGCCGATTATGATTGATAACAGTATTGTCAATACCGCTTGGGTTACCATGTGCACGAACCTCAGAGAGGTAGGCAAGATGGTTTTTATCTTCAAACTTTAAACCTAACTTAAAATGTTGATCCAGCGCCTCTATAATTGCTAAAGACAGCGCCGCTGAACTACCAAGACCACCACCTCTAATCAAATCAGTCTGGACATGAATAATAAATTTTTCTTTATCCAGGCCTAATTTAGATAAAATGTCATAGGCGGCATGTTCCATCGAATCGATCGAGTCCGGGTTTGATTTAATTTGATAATTTACATTCCAGGCAGGAATGAGAATTCTCCGATCAGTCGTATGCTCCTCAATAAGACATGAAATTTTTAATGGAATCGGCATTGCTATTGCATGACGATGGTAAACTACGGCATGCTCACCAGTCAGTATAATTTTACCGTGAGCATAAGCATCATAATGTTCAATATTTTTATGTTTGGTTTGTTTTCGACTTAAAATTTCTTGTGCTTTTGAGGTATTAATTTCTGAAGTGCTTACTAATTCATTCAAAACCTCATCAAAGAGATCTGAAGGTACTCCAATTGACGAAACGATACTTCTTGCATGAAGTGCCATATGTCCTGTTTGAATACCCTCTGAAACCAGTGCCTTGATTGCAGAAAAATTTTGAGCAAGACCTGCTGCTGCCATCAGCTGCGCAAGCTCTGATGAACTTTTCACATCCAGAAGTTTTAATGAAAGCTGTGCAAGTTTGTTGTTTCTTTGTTGAGCTCCAGCCGTACCTACCTTTAATGGAATTCTCATTGTTCCCTCGAGTATTCCATCCTTATTTTTATGCCATTCAGAGACGCCTCGATACTCTCCCGAATGACTTGCATAGGCATGAATCCCTGCCTCAATAGCCCTCCAATCGTTGGCGGTAGCAATGGCTATAGGATCAATCCCATTCATAATCCCTTTATTATGGGTAACAGCTCTGTATACATCTTTTTGCGCTATCAAGGACGCCTGAACAAAACCATTTATAATTTTTTCTGCTAGATTAGGATCAGAGTGAATATGCTCAGGGAGGATTTTACATGTTACCTCGACCATGGAACGGTCATTAAAATTTGAGATGATTCTTAATATCACCTCTTCAGAGATAAGCTCTTCAATCATTGGTGCTATGCCTTCACAAATGCTATTAACAAGATTTGCTCCCATTGCATCTTTCGTCTCGACAATGACATGTATGGCAAAAAGATTTTTATCAGATTCCTCAAGCATTAAGACTTCAAAATCTATAATGCCTCCCCCTCTAGAAATCATGTTTGGGTGGAAGCTATTTCCATGATCAATTAACTTATTTTTATTAAGATCAATGATGCTTTTAATTTGCTGTAATGTTTTTTTAGAAGCAAAATGTATCTGGCCTATTGCAAAAGATTCTTGAAGAGATGTAGTGAAACCGCCTGATAAGCTTATGGTTTTTGATGCATTTGACAAAGCCGCCACTACGGATGGCTCTTCGATTGCCATAGGAACAATGTATTCTTTATGGTTAACGTTTAAATGCATGGCCAATCCTAATGGAAGGCTCATAACACCTATTACATTCTCAATCATTTTATCAATAGTCTTCTCACCAAAACTATGGATAGAATGCTGTAATAACTGAATTTCCTCACTATCAAGCAAGAGCTTGCCTCTTAAAGCCTCAAGTCGCTGCTCAATACTAAGCTTATAAAACTTTGAAATTGATTTTATGCTATCTGCTTTCATGCCAATAAGTCACTGATTCCCTTAACAAATAGGTCAGATTTTAACACTTTTCCTAATGAATTTAATTTTGGTTCTAACTCGGTAAATATTTTCGGGTCTAAAGCGGCCATAACTCCAATATCACCCCCACCCCCGCAAGGCTTATATGCCACATTATACTTAGCAGCGATTCTCTCAATCTCTTGATGGTGTGTCGTAAAAATTTCAATTCCAGAACTCATTTCAAGCCTTTTTAACAATTCTGAAAATTCACTTATTTTGTCAATAAAACCTGACAGATTTGACTGATGGATAGCATCAACAGCTGCGTTAGTGGTATTTCCCATCTGTGCAAGCAAACTTTTATTTTTATCACTCTCATTGGCCCAGCTCTGAAATTGTCTTATGGCATGAGAAGTGATTTTTGCGGCCGGGGTTGTAATAACCCTAAAGTGATCTCTATATTTATTCAGCATTAAAATTTTACTGCATTCAGATTGTGCAATAAGAGTGGCACCTCCGTAGAAAATTCCTGCGATATCTGCTCCGCTCCCTTGGGCCTGTTGCATATTGTTATGAAAATCCTTTGCTAAATTAATTTTTGACTGAAGCGAAAAATCAGAGCCATTTAGAATATTGATTAATTCAATGATACCTGAAGCAACTGATGCACTTGACCCAAGACCAAGTTTTTTATTTTGGTCAAACATTTCATTGCTATCAATCACTAACTCAAAATTTTTTTTATCGTTTAAATTTTGTACTAGGTATTTTGCAATCTCAGAATCTTTATTATCGATAAAAAAACTTTCAGTCTTTTTTCCGTATTTACAAATTATATGTCTCGTTTGAGATTGCTCATGGTAGGAAATTTTTGTATATCTTCCAATCGTTCCCACAATTGCAGGAAACTTCTCCAATACTGAAAATTCACCCAGCAAGAAAAATTTACCGGGTACTATTAAATCAAAACGATTCACAGTAAGCACCCTCTCCTATTGAGCTTTCAATGACTTTTTCTATTCCATCAATTTCATTGAGCGCATCTTCGATGGATTTAGTGAAATCAGGTTCAGTGATTAGTTTTACCTGCGGTCCCGCATCTATAGTAAATGTCACAGGAATCCCCTTTTTTCTTAATTCTTTTGCCAAAGTAATGATACGAAGTGTGGTCGGGTTCCAATAATATAACTCTGGCCTTGTTGTCATCATCACGGCATGCATACACATGCAACTTAACTCAGTATAAAAAGATAGCTTCTCAAAGTCCTTAGCCAATAGTGCTTGTCTACCATCAGATATAATATTTTTTGATAACCTTACCCACGAATCATAAAGTTCTGATGTTTTCTTTGATAATTGCATCCCTTCGCTCGATGAGACTTTCTTTTTAGAAGAATCAGTGACACAAATCAAAATACTGAGCTTCCAATAATTTTCATCGACTAATTGCTCAGCATGCATATCAGAAGATTGACCCTTAGAGATGACTGTCTCAACAAAGCCTCCATGAATTGATCTTGCAGCAGATGCAGACCCCTTGGAAGCAACTCGGCTCATCTCAGACATAGTCAGGTTAAGTCCATAATATTGATTCAATGCTACTGTCATCGCAGCCATTCCGGATGCAGACGAGGCCAGTCCTGCAGATGTAGGAAAATTATTATTTGCATTAATGCCTAAATCAATTTGATTGAGCTCTTTGCTGCTAATCGCCTTATAAACTCTATTCCACCTAGCATAAGTATGATTATCTATAGGCTTATCATTGAGAATTAACTGCTTTGTGATATCAGTCTTTAGCTCAACATAAGAGTTAAGATTCGCTAGATTGATTGAAATAGAGGGCATGTCTGGAATATTTTTCATAACATCAGACTTACCCCAATACTTGAGAAGTGCAATATTTGAATTTGCAATACCTTTTATTATTTTTAAATCCTCACACACAATCGTCAAAGTTTTACAAATAATAATTTAAAGTACAATTTATAAATCTCTCTCCTTGTTATCTTAATTTCATTTTTTGAGCGGAAATGAGGGTTCAAGATTATTTTTTGTATCGTCGCTAATGCTAAATATGCAGGAAAAATAATAAAAAATTTTATCCCTTTATGAGGATAGTTGAGACTTTGAAAAAAGTAGATGCATTGATGAATTTTTTCAGAAACTTCATTCGCATAAAGAGCAATAGATCTCTGTCCTAAAGATGAAGACCCTGGAAACCAATATCTCCCATGCTGTGCGTCTTCATTCTTATCAATCAATATATTTGTGAGTTGCAATGACTGTCCTAGCTTTAAACAAAAAGGCTTTATTCTTGGGTCCTTTTTATCAAAGATCTTCTTTTCAGATAAAATGTCATAAATTAAGTATCCAACATTGCCGGCAACAAAAAAAATATACTCATCAAGCATAGCCCGACTCTCGATCATTACACTCGAATTGCTTTTTCGCTTTGCATATTTGATCATGCCATTCATAGTGATACGTAGTCTTTGTGTAATGATTCTCTGATATTTTTTCTCGACTTCGTTAAAAACTTCAAATACTGAATCAAAGTGACCTTCAAGGACAATTAATTCACTAAGATGACCGCTCCCAATAAGCTCAAGTATTTGTAGCTGAAACTGATGTTGTTTCGTAACATCTATTAAAGCCATATCAAAAAGATAAAATAATTTTTTTTTCTGATCTAAGGATAGATGTGGGGAATCCTCAATGCTGTCTGCAAGCCTAAATAATATATATGCATTTGAAAAAATAAGTTTTATTTCATTGGGCAGCTGACCAATTGGTATTGCATAAGTTCTCGATATTGTATTTAAAATATGCTGATGTTTTTTTATGTATTGTTTATATTTTTTGCTAAACATATGTTTGCGTCATTTATAATTTATCGATGGATACATTAATAGCGTTTGAGAACTGGAAAAAATCAAAAATTCTTCGAATTAATGATTTTATCCTATCTAAAGTAAATACAACGATAGATATCCCAGATGATCTCCTTCAGCCGATGAACTATGTTTTTAATAATGGCGGAAAAAGAATTAGACCTCAATTAGTGTACGCAGCTGGAGAAATTTATGCTACTGAAGAAAAAATTCTAGATCATGTTGCAGCTTCTATTGAATTGATCCATACCTATTCTTTAATACATGATGATTTGCCCTGTATTGATAATGATGACACGAGAAGAGGAAAACCATCTCTTCATAAAGCATTTAGTGATGGTATTGCTGTAATAACGGGTGATGCGATACATGATTTAGCCTATGAAATCTTGTTATCACTATCACAATTCAAAAATCTAAATAGTAGCGATAGGGTTATAGGTGCAATTAAAGTCTTAAACCATGTTAGCGGTCCCAAAGGCATGGTTGGCGGCCAGTGTATTGATATGAATCAATCATTTCAGGGCAGCTTATCTGAGATAAGCCATATGTATGAATTAAAAACTGGAGGCCTTTTTTATGCCTCCATTGCAATCCCAATGCTTTTCTCCAATGCTCAGCATCCTGTACCTGATCTTAGTCAATTAGCTAAAAAAATTGGCCTTTTATTTCAGCTTAGGGATGACTATTTGGAGCTTACTGTCTCTGCTGAAGAGCTTGGCAAGCCTGTAGACTCTGATTTGAGAAATGATAAGAAAACATATGGATCAATCTTTGGAATTGAGAAATTGAGAGAACTCATTTTGACAGAATCTAGTAACTGCCTCGCAATTCTCCAGGCTATTAATTTAGAAGAATCTCATTTAGCTAATATTCTGCATGATCTAGATATAAGATAATATAGAAATCATGAGTCAATACAAAACCAATGAGGTTGCAAAGTTAACAGGGCATGAGCCAGAAACTATTAGACGCATCAGTCGAATGGGAATTCTTAGCCCAATAAAAGATAAAGGAATTTACTTTTTTTCTTTTCAAGATATTTCTTTTCTAAGAGCCATCAGCAACGTAGTCTCAAATAATGAAAACAGATATATATGGGCCGCTCTTAAGAAAATTAAAAGGCAAATAAGCGCTGATGAACCGCTGAGCTCGCTCAGCTTTAAATCACATAAATCACAATTAATTGCAAAAAATGCAAATAAAATCTGGAACACTCATTCGGGTCAGTATCTTCTGCAATTTGAAAATCAAACAGATAGTAAAACCTCTGAATTATCCAACTCTAGAGATATCAATGAGCAATTTAAAAAAGCTTTAGCGCTTGATGAAGAAAAAAAATTTATTGCGGCCAAAGAAACCTATATTGAGCTCTTAGAGAGAGATCCTTATCATGCCAGAGCAAGAATTAATCTTGGACGTATCTATCATCAAGAAGCAAATTTTAATAATGCCTTACAACAATATGAGAAAGCTATTGAACTGGAACCAAAAAATGTTATAGCTCGATTTAATGCAGGGGTTGCCTATGAGGATTTGGATAGGCAGGATGACGCCATTACTTGCTATCTCGAGACACTCGATCTTGACATCACCATTGCTGAGGCGCATTTCAATTTATCAAGACTCTACGAGGCCAAAAAAGATATTAAGGCCTCAGCATATCATTTAGCTTACTATCAAATACTCAAACTTACCTTCGACGATTGAATACCTTATGCTATGCTTTCATTAGTTTAAGGGAATCTAGTAAAACCTAGAGCTGTTACTCGCAACTGTAAAGTTTCTGATTTTTATATTGCCACTGAAATATTTGGGAAGGCTTAAAAATCAATAGAGCTGAGCCAGGAGACCTACTGAAACACTAAACCGCCCCTCCGAGTAATGGGGTCAATTGAGGTTTCATTGCAATTTAAAAATAATTTAATAACGTTTATCTTATTGATGCTTGGGTTGATTTCTCCAAGTGCATATACCCAAAACAATGAACTCGAGGAAGTGATTGTTGTAGCAAGAAGATTCGACACGTCGGTTGCGTCTGTGAACGTAACCACTGAAGTTATCAACGAATATACAATCGAGGCAATTCAGCCAATCATGATTCAAGATCTGCTTTCCAGAATGAATAATATATACTTTGCAAACTCAGGACCTAGAGGATCCGAAACGACGATGAGTTTGCGTGGACTTTATCAAAGATACTTAAAGGTTTATCTCGATGATATTGACATTGCTGATCCATCCGGAGCACAATTTGCTCCTGATCTGACTAACCTACTTGTAAATAATATTGGAAAGATTGAGCTGCTCAGAGGCTCTAGGGGTACGCTTTACGGGGGTGACGCCATATCCGGTGTCGTCAATATAATCTCAAATACAAGTCATAATCAATTTTCCCGGGTTGCCTTATTGTATGGTACTTATAATACCTCACAATTTTCCTTCTCCTCTTCAGTGCCCTTCGAAAACGGAGGATTGACGTATTCAATACAAAATTATGACTCCGATGGCTTTTCTTCTCTGGACGAGAGAAATGGTCACTCAGAGGATGATGGGCATGAAACAGCATCTATGAAAATAAGATTTGACAACTTCATAGGTAGTATAAATTTTCGAGGATCTATACAAATGAATAGATCTATAACGGAGTTCGATGATTTCAATTCCGATGATACTTATGGAAACTATGCAGATAAAAATCAGCTTTACAGTCAGCTTTCCTTAGCCCAACAAATAAGAGATGGTCTTGATCAAAAAATTATATTTAACTACACAGAATTTGAGCGAAATTATCACACTGAATATTTTCCAGCATCCTATGAGGGCAAAAGGAATTCAATTGATTACTTAATTAATAATAATGATCAAATTTATTTTGGCTTAAATTATGAAAATGAAAAAACCTTAACATCAGATAATCTTGACAGGGACTCTTCCTTGATTGGTAGTTTTTTAAACCTCAATCTTATGATTGGGAAATTATCTTTAGAGCCCTCATTAAGAATCGATCGCCACTCATCCTTTGGAAGTTACCCGACCTTTGCACTTAGCTCGAGCTTTACTCTAGATGACCATTGGAAACTAAGAATTTCCAGTAGTACTGGCTACCGAACACCCTCAAATTATGAGCTGTTTGCACCTGACATAGGCTACGGCCCCATAGGAAATGAAAATCTACAACCTGAAGAAAGCAAGAGCACTGAGATTGGATTTAATTACTTAAATAATCAAATCGAATTTGGCCTTAATCTTTTTAAAACTGAAATAGATAATCTAATTCTTTGGGAATACGGACTAGGCAATATCCAAACTGAAGACCAGACTACTTCTGAAGGTATCGAATTGAATTACTCTTATGCGATCAATCAAGATGAAAGCTTTTACTTAAAAAGTGCTTGGACAGATGCGAGAGATATAAACCACGATCAGCTCCTAAGAGTGCCTAAGACTATTTCGAGATTAAGCTACTTGAATTCAAATTTTTTCAGTATGAATTTTTTTATTGAATTAGCGAGAATTGGTCAATCTGAGGATATTAATTACTTTAATTTCCCATACGGAAGAGAAAAATTGGATTCTTACTTTTTGCTCTCATCAACCATCACGTACCCGATTACAGAATCCACTCAATTTTATTTTAAAGGAGATAATTTAATGGATTCTAAATACCAAACTATATATGGCTACGGTACACCGGGAAGATCTATTTACATAGGATACATGTCTGATTTATAGTAATGTTTAATTTAAGTTATGAATACATATAAGCTCATTCAATCTGTAGTTTTTCTTTTTATTGGTCTTTTCCTTATCAGGCTGATTGGCTTACCTGCTAATTTCACACCAATTATTGCGGTAGCAATTTTTCTTCCAAGAATAATAAAGAACATTTATTTAGCCATGCTCTTTGTAATTGCAGTTATGATACTTACAGATTTCATGTTGGGGCTTTATGACGGGATGCTCTGGACTTACCTCCTCTTGGCATTATTCACGTTTTTTGGTGGCTTACAAAGAAATCTTTATCTTACTGGAATTGTCTCAGTTTTAGCTTGGCATCTTGTGATTAACTTTTTTGTATTTATTTCAGGTCACGGGACTTTAAGTCTTGCCATGACTTATGCTCAAGCTATACCTTTTGATGCAAGACTTTTGTTCAGTACACTATTATTTTTAGCGTCTTTTGACTATTCTCAGAGATACTTAGAGAGTCTGCCTTGGTATAATTTTAAAAATATTTTAAGTAACTGACTCTTACCGATCTCGATTCCACTGGATGAAAATGAAAATCCTCAATGCCTGAGCCCTCACTGAGTAATTTGGACTCAAAGAAATAAGTTATATCATTTTCCTCAGAATCTAATAAGTTTAAAATCTCAAACTTAATTCCATCATCTTCTGAGACTGGATACTCAAAACCAAAATTAACGATAGTGGTTCCACTCTTTCTAACTTCATTATTAGTTGTTAAGGGGGCATCTCCAAAATGTCTTAATCTCAATGATGCCGAGCCGCCATTTTCAAATAACTGAGTGACACCTGCAGCCAATGTGAGTTCATGTGCATCAGGAATAAAACTTTCCGTTACCGGAACATTAGTATACCTACCTGAGGTTTTTGCTCCTGAAATATCAAAGGCTAATCCAAGTCTTGGCTCCCAAAAAGCGATAAACTCTATACCTTTTCTCTTAGAGCCATCCGTTGGCTCAGTAGTTCCAGCATCGCCAACAAAAATAAGCTCAGAGTCCAGTTCGAGCTCAAATAAATTAATTGCCATATTGAGTTGACTGCCCCTCTCATATCTAAAACCAATTTCTCTACCGATGCCTCTGGCAAAAACATTTTGTCGCTCCATCTGTTCGCCTGTGATGCTATCAATAGAAAGTGTTGTTCCTCGAGCATCATTAGAGTGAAAGCCCCTGCCTGCATTCAGATAAATTTCGATGCTATCATTCAACAAATATGACAAAGAAAATTTTGGGGATAGCAATGAATCACTTACCTGCCCAGAATTTGATAAAATAGGGGTTAATACATCATTATTAAAAAATTCTCCTCTAATCCCACTCCTTACTCTTAATTGCTCAGTAACAAAGATTTCATTATCGATATAAATTGACAGACTTTTCACTATTGCTTGAGCAGATGAAAAGTTGCTATGTCTGTCTCTATTATTTGTGCCAAACAAATTTACGGCATCTATTTCATCATACCTATAATCTATTCCAAGGATAATATCTGCATGTCTATCATTGATGTCATAGTGAAATATTCTCTCTCCAAAAAGACCAAATTGAGACCGAGCATCCTCTTGCTCAATTTCATCACCAAGAATGGGGTCATTTAAAAAATAGGTAGGATTTGAAAAAAGGTTGAGCTCATAGCTAGAGAGATAGGCACGTAAAGTGGCATTTTGAGTTGTAAAATTAGATATCCATGCAAATCGCTGACTCTGTCCACCAATATCTTGATCAATAAAGCTAAATCTGGAATTCCCTTGGTCCATCCAGCGTTGAGGAATTTGATCTGTGCCATTCCAACTTGAAGAGTACACGAAGAGACTATTTTTTAAATCACCCGTAGCTAATTGAGCGCTGCTTTTCAGAAATAAATTAAATTTGTCCAAATTTTCAGGCAATTCCCAAGGCCCATCTTTATTTTGTAATTCCAAAGCGAAAAGTAAATTTGAGTTAAATGCTTGATGGTTTAACCCAGTAACTAACCTTCTTTCATTAAAACTACCTAACTGTATTTCAATAAAGTTTCTCTCAAGCTGATCGTAAGTGGTAAAAGCAGAGGTCCCAGCCAATGAAAAATCTCCAACATCGCTATGGTAGGGACCCTTTCTGAATCCTATAGATTCTATGACCTCTGGAATAATAATATTAAGATCAAGATACCCTTGCGCATGAGCATGCGTTCTAAAATTGATTGGCAAACCATCTAAAAAAACCGAAAAATCAGAACCATGATCCAAATTCATACCTCTGAGGAAATATTGATTCGCTTTGCCCGAACCGCTATGTTGCGTTGCTATCATGCCGGGAACCACCTCAGTCAATTCACCTACCCTTAGAAGGGGGCGCTCTGAAATGTCTGAGTATCCAATGAAACCTTCTGAAGCTGAATTCGCAGCTCCTAATTGAAGCGAGCTTCTACCCCAAACCACTACCTCCTCAGTCACGGTGTGCACGTCTTCTGATTGTGCAAATAACCATGAAGAATAAATCAGAAGTAGTAAAATATTAGATCTCAAAACCGTACCCTATGTTAAGCAGAATGATTATCATTTAGATTTAAGATGAATAACAGTATTATTTCGTTGCAGGGCGTCTCTATTGAGCACCAAAAGCAGGTGGTTTTGCATGATATAAACCTATCCATACAAGCTGGTCAACACTGGGCGGTAGTCGGTGGTAATGGTGAGGGAAAAACAACTTTTCTTAAATTATTAGCAGGTCTTCACTGGCCTGCTCCCGGTAAAGGGAAGAGAACGTATTATTTTGATAATAATACGCAAGACGATGCGGTGCTTGCGCTAAAGAAAATATATCTTTTGGGTCATGAACTCCAAGATAGCTATGTTCACAAGGATTGGAATTTTAAAGTATCTGAAATTGTCCTTGCAGGCATTAAAAAGACAGATGTGCTTAGAGACGATGTCACAACAAAAGATGCCCTGATAGCAAAAAAACTTCTCAAAAAAATAAACATCGGACACCTTGCTAGCAGGGATTTCTTAGAGCTATCAAGAGGACAGCAGCGAAAGGTACTAATAGCTAGAAGTTTGGCTTATGAGCCTGAGATATTAATTCTTGATGAGCCTCTGGCTGGCTTGGATAAAAAATCACGTTTTGATCTCAACGCTATTATCGATGAACTCAGCCAAGAAATGACCATTATTTGCTCATATCACCATACCAAAGACCTTCCCGGTTGCATCAATCACCTAGCGATCATTGAAAATGGAAGAATCAGTTATGCAGATAAAATACAACAAAATCATATTGATAAGCAAAGCCTTGCAATTGATACTGAGAACGCCCTTCACGCTCCGCAACCCAATCATTCCTCCTCGGTCGAGACATTACTTGAACTAAAAAACACTTCGGTCTGGATCGATAAAGAGAGGATCCTTGAGAAAATAAATTGGAAGATTTTAGCTGGAGAGCACTGGCAAATCTTGGGACCCAATGGATCAGGGAAAAGCACCTTAATAAAACTAATCTATGGACTTTACAGACCTGCCAAAGGGGGCAAGATCAGTTATTTTGGGTTTTTTGATGCTGATAATGTTTGGTCTTTAAGGGAACAAATTGCACTTGTCTCTCCCGAGCTTCAAGCAGGTTACTGGTACCCATCTAGTGTATATCAGTGCATAGCTTCAGGTTTTACATCCAGCATCGGACAAATGAAAGCTCTTACCAAAGAAGAAAGCATACGTATAGACAAGCTCATTAATCTTTTTGAACTCAATTCGATGCAAGATAAAAAAATTAAATACCTATCTTACGGACAATTAAGAAGAACATTGATAGCCCGTGCCATAGTCAATAATCCAAAATTTTTGCTTCTCGATGAGCCTTGGGAAGGATTGGATCCACGTAACCTTAAGCTTGTTACAGACATCTTAAATCAGCTTATTATTGAAAATAATATGCAGCTTATTTGTGCGACACACTTAGACGAGCCAGGAGTGAATTTTACACATCGATTAACCCTTTTAGATGGCAAAATTGCTTGTTAGATTACAATTTATCAGGGTAGAATTCATATAACCTTTTAACTACAGAGGATTTAATGAAAAAAATTACTTATCTATTCACGATGATAGGGCTATTAAGCTTGGGCAATTATGCGCTATCCCATCATTCACATGGCAATTATGAGATGACTGAATACACTGAAATGGAAGGCGTGGTTCAGCAAGTACTCTGGGTGAACCCACATACATGGATCTATTTAGAGGTTCCTAATAATGATGGAACGTCAACATTGTGGGCTATGGAGGGTGGTGGCCCTCAAGGTCTCATACGAAGAGGCTGGCAGAGAGATGATGTTGAAGCGGGTGATACTATTAAAGTCCGATGTCATCGGGTAAAAGACAATAACCCTCAGTGTTTACTTGGGATGGTAACTCCTGAAGGATGGACCGAAGAGAAGGAATGGGACTAACTTATGAAAAAATATATTTATCTAATATTGTTGTCTGTTCCTTTTGGAAGTGCTATCCATGCTCAAATGTGGGACACCTATTGGAGCGATCAAGACTTATTTACAGTCCTTTTTCCTGCCGAACCTGTCATAACAGAATTTGTATGGCCGTCTGAGTACGGCGCTGAATTTCCTGGTAGGCACTACACCGTCGATGTTGAGGAAGGTTTCTTAGCAGGACACTATGTGATTAGCGTCATTGATTATCGGGATGCCTTTAATGTGCATTTAAACAGAACTAATAAAACCGAGGCCGATGCTCCCTTGGGCTATGAGTATTGGCGAATAGATGGTATTGCTGCTGTAGATTATGCTGCAACCCTGCTAAGGCGTAGGGGCGGTGAGATAACCCTAGATGCATGGCATCATATTGATCGAGTCAATGGCCATCAAATTCAGTCAACTTTTGAAGACGGTTCAAGATTATTTGCGGGTGTCTATAATCACCAAAATAAAATTTATATTATTGAGGCAACAGTACCAGCAGGACTTCCACCAGCTGGCATGTTCCAGCAATCACTTAGATTTACCGACGAAGAAGGAAACGCAGTCAGGTACGACTACATCCCGGACTGTGATCCATGGCTTTGCGCAGGTCAAATAGTAAATAATAGACAAAGATAAAAAAATCTTTTGGGGGGAATATGAGAAAGATTTTATTACTGGTTACGTTAGGATTCTTTTCGCTATCGTTAAGCGCACAACCTGATCTTAGTAGAGTAACGCCAAGAAACGACCTCACTCAAATGGCCAGAGAACCGTTTCAAGTCTTTGATAATGTTTACTTTATTGGTCAAGGAGAGGTAGCGAGCTACGTGATTGAAACAAGCGAAGGACTCATTCTCATTGATACGATGTGGGATCTTCCAGGTTATACTGAATATCTGCTTGATAATATGATTGCACTGGACCTTAGCCCGAAGGA
>JAURFX010000075.1 GCA_030834065.1 Gammaproteobacteria bacterium | reverse complement strand
CCAATAATCTATCCATTCATATCGATCAAATTCAGGTAAATCTGCAGTCGCTAAATCTGGGGTTGCTTTTTGATTTGAAAGTTCCAATAAATACCATTTCTGCTTTTGACCCAGACAAAGAGGCTTTTTTCTGTAGTTAATTAAATCTTTTGGTAATTTGTAAAAAAATAATCGTGAAGATGAAGCTATTATTTTTACGTCATCTTTTACCAGGCCAATCTCTTCATAGAGCTCCCTATACATGGCTTCCTTGTAGGTCTCACCCGAATAGACCCCGCCCTGAGGGAATTGCCAACCCTGATCATTAATACGACGACCTACCAGCACCTTAAGCTCATTATTTCTCAAAACAATGCAGACATTCTTTCTAAACCCTTGTCTATCGATACAGTCTTTCATTTTCTTTTCAGTTCCTCGGCTTCTTTCCTGGCGTTAAGCATTAGATTGATAAATTGAGACTCCATCCCCTTTGAAATAATCTCTCTGATATCCTCTAAGGTTTTTATAAAATTATTTAAGGGTTCTGAACCATAATTATTTAATTTTTGAATTTCATAATAAAGCTTGGGGCTCTCCGATATAACTTTTGTTGCGACTTCTAGTTGAGCGTCAAATGTAGTTGAAGAAATATTATTGAGTCTTGGGAGATTTTCATTGCTTCTAACTAAGGTTTCTAAAAAGGCAATATTGATAATGTGTGAAAGACCTAAAATATATCCCATTAATTTGTCATGCTCATCTAGACTAAGGTGAACTGTATTGACCATCGTTGAGGCAAACAATTCCTTGGCACAATTTGCAGCATCAGAATTGCCAACATCAATTATCACGATATGTTTCTGGGACAACAACTTTGTGTCTGGTCCAAACATTGGGTGGACTGAGGCAACTTTATAACCCTTTTTAGCCAGAAAAGTTAGTGATTCTTTAATTGGGCTTTTTAAAGAGGCAATGTCAATAATAAGAGCATCAGTTGTTGCATAACTAATTTTTTCAATAACAGTTTTTGTTGAAGACAGTGGAGTGCAAATACATATGAGATGAAAATTTAAATCACTTTGATCAAGTTCTACAAACTTATCGCCCTCAGTCTGATTGCTATCCGAAATAAAAACTTTGTATCCCTGAGAAGACAGAAAATCATCCATCCATTGGCCCATCTTACCAAGCCCCCCAATAACCAAAGCAGTCTTCCCTCTTCCAGCATCAACACTGTTAAGCTTAATTTTTTCTTGCTTGCTAAGAGAGCTTTCTATGAGCAAATACATTACTTTTTCAATCATATCAGGATTGATTTTCGTGCTCTTTGCAGATTCTCTCGCCCTTTCTATTACGCTTTTCTCACGACTAAAGTCACGAATAGGTAAGCCCTTGGAAAGCTTATAATTTACAACCTCCTCAACTATTTTTTCTCTTTCAGCAATCAGCGAAATTAATTCATCATCCAGTTCAGAAATTCTTATTCTTATTTTTTCTAGGTCCATAAATGACATTTAAAGGGAATAAAGATAGGAATTCAATAACTTAATAGTTATGTGTAATAATTATCTCAAACATCATGTTAATTAATGCTCAATCTAACCCTTTAATTATTATTAAAGCTTGGCTTTTAGACGCTGCTAAAACTAGCGATATGCGTTATCCAAATGCATTTTGTTTATCCACATCAGCGGATTCTCTTCCCGACTCAAGAATTGTACTTTATAAATTATTCAATGATGAGCATGGATATCTATCCTTTTTCACAAATTATGAATCTAAGAAGGGTTTAGATTTAGAGACGAATAATGCAGCTGCAGCTGTTTTTTACTGGGATAAATTAGGTCGTCAACTAAGATTAAAAGGAAAATGTGTTAAATCGCCGGTATCTGAAAGTGACGATTACTTTGCCTCTAGACCCATCTTGAACCAATTGAATGCAAAACTAAGCCAGCAGAGCCAGCCCATTGAATCACTCAATATCTTAAATGATAAATTAATTGCCGAACAGGATACAATCCAAAAAAACAACGTCTCTTTTATTGATAGGCCTAACCACTGGGGCGGATTTAGGTTATACTTTTCATCAGTTGAATTTTGGGAAGCGGGCGAAGGACGCTTCCATCAAAGATACTTATTCCAAAGAACCCTAAGTTTTGATTCTAAAGATAATTTAGAGGCAACAAATTGGAAATTTTGTATACTGCAACCTTAAAAAAATGGCTAGATTAACTAAAATATATACAAGAACTGGCGATGCGGGGTTCACCTCACTTGGTAATGGAGAACGGGTCTCCAAAATTGATCCTAGAATCAATCTCTGTGGGGATCTTGACGAGTGTAATTCTTCCATTGGAATGCTAATTGAGAATGTTCAAGCAAAGGATGTTTTGACTTTTCTTTCTCAGGTACAAAATGACCTATTTGATATTGGCGCGCAAGTTACCTTTCCAGACTATCAAGCAATCAGTCAAGATAAAATTAATTATTTAGAGTCCTACTTGGATAGCTTAAATGCTGAACTCAAGCCTTTGGAGGAGTTTGTAAAGCCTCGCGGTCCAAATGGAGCCGCCTACTGTCATTTAAGCCGAAGTATCGCAAGGAGATGCGAGAGAACTGCTTGGGAATTAAAATCTACCCAAGAACTTGATAAAAATATTTTAATTTATTTAAATCGTCTTTCAGATTGTTTATTCGTTCTAGCTAGATCACTTTGTGAAAGAGATAGTGCCCCTGAAATGTGGACCAAGAATTAGATTGTCCATCCAAAAAGCGTCATTAAGCTGATTATCACTAACCACAAAAAGACACCTCTATTACATACTTGCTGTAATCGTATATGCCGTTGTATGTCTCCAGTACTCTCTTCATTATAAATAATCTCCTCAAGTAAACTGGGATCGAATTTATCAAGGAAAGAAATCTCAGATTGACTTATATTTTTTTGTATAAGGCTAAGTCCCTTATCAAAATTAGCAACTAATGATAACGAAAGTATAACCACAACTTTGACAGGAAAATTTAGATAACGAAAAAGATCAATCTGTAAATGATCAGTTTCATTTTTTATCAAAAATTGATTGGCAAGAAAATAAAAGATCGCTAAAAGTGGCCCAAATAATACAAACCAAAAAATGGGGCCAAAAAAACCAGAAATAATTTTTTTAAAATCATAACAGCCGTCACTCAGATCATCACTATCTTCTAAATTTTTTAAAAAGAAAGTAACGATATCTGGGCTAATTATTGCTAAACAGATCAGTAATGAAGATAAGAAAAAGAGTAAAGACCAATTAGCCGAAAAAAGAACTAAGAGTGCATTAGTTGTCTCTGTGCTGGATATAATTATTAGAAATAAAAAAATTGCGACAAAAGGAAAAATCAATTGAAACCAAATTTTAGATGTTGAAGAGCTATGTTTGGGTAAAATTTTTCCAAGTTTTCTTAGATACCAATCATAGACTAATGCACCTATGTATTTATTAGGTATGATCCTGCTTATATAAAT
>JAURFX010000034.1 GCA_030834065.1 Gammaproteobacteria bacterium | reverse complement strand
CCAATAATGCCAACTTTCATTTAGTCTTTTGGATTTGGATTATCTAGAATAGTTTGTGTTTGTTCTTTTCTAAAAGTTTGAAGCTTTGATTTTACCTCTTCATTAGTTAGAGCAATAATAGAAGCTGCTAGCAGAGCGGCATTTATTGCACCTGCCTCACCAATTGCAAGTGTTCCAACTGGGATACCTTTAGGCATTTGTACAATAGAGTAAAGCGAGTCTAATCCCTTTAATGATTGGGTTTCTATAGGAACACCCAGTACAGGGATTTGCGTAAGAGATGCAGTCATCCCAGGCAGATGGGCAGCACCTCCAGCACCAGCGATAATAACTTTCAAATCTCTAGATTCAGCAGACTGGGCATATTCGTAGAGCAAATGGGGCGTACGATGAGCAGACACAATTTTACATTCATGCAAAATTGATAGATTGTCGAGGGTTGCGCTGGCATGGGATAATGTATCCCAGTCAGATTGAGACCCCATTATAATTCCTATTAAAGGCTTCATTTATATATTTTACAGTAATTATAAGAAATTAATAAAGATGTTGATTCAAAACAATAAAGAAATTGAAAATAAGAAAAATTTACTATCAGAGATCTTATCAAAGTTGCAAAAAAAGGGTGCTGAACAAGTAGAGCTTGTGCTTATAAATAATGAGCAAATATCAATTAATGCCCGAGATCAATTAGTTGAGCTTACTGAAAGCGGATCAATAGAGTCTCTTTCTATTAGAGTCATTAAGGAGCAGCGGCAAGCGAATCTTGAGATTCAAGACTTGAGTCTTGGATCCATTGATCAAGCTTGTGAAAAAGTTTTAGGTTTTACGAAATTCTCTGAGCATGATTCATATGCAGGGATTGCAGATGCTTCTTGGTTTTCGCCCTTAGATTATTGCAAGCTTGATATTTTCAATCCGGTAGATATCGATGTGTCAGATATACAGAATGAATTGATCTATGCTGAGTCTGAGGGTTTTGGTGAAGAGAATATAAACAATTCTGAGGGCTCTTCTTTTTCGGCATCTAAGACTGATAAATGGCTAGCAAATAGTAATGGATTCTTAGAGTATTTTGCCTCTACTTACTATTCTAGAAGTAGCTGTTTTCTTGCTCAAAAGGGTAACAGTATGGAGAGAGATTACGCATTTGATTGCAGTCGAAATTACTCATCATTAAGAGATCATTCAGAAATAGCTATTGAGGCATCTAGGAAGGCTGCTAGTCGACTTAATCCTGTAAAGATTAAGTCGAAAGAAATGCCAGTCCTTTTTTCTAATGAAGCCGCGAGATCAATTATAACTCCCATCATTAGCGCTTTATCAGGAGGTAATCAATATCAAGAGAAATCCTTTCTGTTAAACTCTTTAGGAAAGAATATCGCATCAAAGGAAATAAATTTCTCTGAAAGGCCCTATGATCCTGGCATGATTGCTACAACGCCATTTGATTCTGAGGGCGTTACGATACATTGTCCAGATGTGATTAAGAATGGCATGGTTGAGAGATATTTTTTATCAAGTTATTCAGGTAGAAAGCTTGGTCTAAATACAACAGGCAACGCGGGCGGAGTTAGAAATTTATTGGTGCATCCAACAATCAAAGAATTTAGTCAAGAAGTAATTAAGATTCCTGAACTATTTCTTGTTACAGAGCTAATGGGTCAGGGTGTCAATGTAATCACAGGGGACTTTTCTAGAGGTGTTACTGGGGTTTTGCTCAAGTATGGAGAAGTCATCCATCCAATAAGTGAAGTGACAATCGCAGGTAATTATAAGGATTTACTTCATCAGATAGTATTTATTGGAGATGACATCGATTACAGGGGGAAAATCAATACAGGTTCAATTTTAATCGATAAGCTCTCTGTTTCAGGAAAGTAAATCAATTACAAAGAATATTTTTTATCTGTTGATATTTATTTGAAGATTTATTAATTATTTCTAATGGGAGTTTAGGTCCCGGACTTTTTTTGTCCCAGTCTAATGTCTCGAGATAGTCTCTCACAAATTGTTTGTCCATGCTTTCAGGAGATTTCCCGATTTCATAAGTATCAAGAGGCCAATATCTAGACGAATCTGGCGTAAATACCTCATCAATCAAGAAAAGCTCGCCAGTATTATCTAATCCAAATTCAAATTTTGTATCGGCAAGGATAATCCCCTTATCTAGGGCAAAGTTAAATGCAAATTCATAGAGTTGATGGGAGATGTCTTCTACCTTAGTAGAAAGTTCTTTGCCAACCAATGCTGCAATCTTTTTTGAAGAAATATTTTCATCATGTTCGCCAACTTTAGCTTTTGTTGCAGGCGTAAAAATTGGTTGCTTAAATTTTTCAGCAAGTTTTAGTCCGACTGGAAGGTTGATGCCAGAGATGGAATGACTAGAGAGGTAATCTTTCCAACCAGAGCCTATGATGTACCCCCTGATAACTGATTCAAATGGAAGAGGATTTAGTCTTTTAACGACAACATATCTCTCATCAATAAGCATGATTTCATCTTCAGTTAAATAGTTAGTAAGGTCAAAATCTTCGATCAAATGATTTTGAATTATTTGATTAGTTTTTTTAAACCAAAAATTAGAAATACTAGTTAAAATTTTACCTTTATCTGGAATTAAGTCTGGCAGGATTACATCAAAAGCTGACAGTCTATCACTTGCAACAATCAAGAGCGTATCCCTATCAATTCTATATATATCCCTTACTTTGCCCTGATTGATTAGTGGTAAGCTTTTAACTGCGAAAGGATTATCGACCATAGGAAATGCTCAGCTTTAAAAATTTAATATTAAGATTCATTATAAATGAGACCAAGAATAAATTTGCAGATAGCAAACAAATAAAATCTGATTTTATTGAATTATTGATAGGCTCGGAAAGAGAAAAATTTTGTAATCTCTTATTCTTTATGCTCGGCTATATTTTTAAGTCCTCCGGGTCAATTTTAAAGACTGATATAGACCTAATTAGCTTATACCATCAGAAGATTTCATCAATTAATGATCATTGGGATAATCGTTTATTTTTTAATTCAGGAAGGGAGGCTTTTATTCATGGTAATCATAAAACAATCTCAACAAATCATTGCCATTATGAGATTTATATATATCTTCTTACTAGATATGTTATTTCACAAACCAAGCATGCATTAGAAAAAAGGTCAAAGATGCTTAGAGAGATATATGTAGACAAGAAAATGTTTCATAACCTTTTCTTGCTTCATCAAAAAAAAATGAACCTAGAACATATTTTAGAGTTATCCAGGGGTATTAAAAATCTTGAATTATCAGCTCAATATACCGAGAAAGACTTGAACGAGCATTATCGAAGGAAGAGAAATAAATTTCATCCAGATAAATTGTTAACGGGATCCGATAGCAAATTTATTGAGCTCAAAAAGTCTTTTGATTTTTTAAATAATCATTTAAATTCTAAGAGATAGTTGCCTTAGACAATGGCCCCCAAATCTCATAAGGTTTTTTAAAGATTGAGGTAAGTCTTTGTTTGAAGATTGATAAGCATTATCTCTGTGCGAAATTTCATCCTCCAGCATTTTATTTAAAATATTTTTACTTATGTGATCTTCTTTGGGTAACTTTTCAAGGTGATCTTTAATATGATGAGCAACCTGACTCTCTGTCTCTGCCAAGAAGCTAAAGCTGTATTCATCACCAAATTTACCTACAAAATAACCTAGGCTTAAGCATCCCAAAAACCATAAAGGGGATAAAAGGCTAGGTTTATCCTCTAGTTCAGCAAGCCTAACAGAGCACCATTTTAAATGTTCAAGTTCCTCTTTCGCGGCATCTTTAAGTTTAGTTTTAGTGTTGGGATCATCGGTTGCAATGATCTGGCCCAAATACAATGCTTGAGCAGCAACTTCCCCAGAATGGTTTACGCGCATAAGGTCCGCCGCAATTTTTTTGGATTTTCTAGGAAGCATGCTTTTTTCTTTTTCGCTATAAGGGGATGGAACATTGCCTAAATATGGCTTAAAAAAGGTATTTTCAAAGCTAATTATGATTTGATCTATGCGATTCATTAAAATACTGAAATTCCTTTTAAATACTTAATTTGCTTGCACAATTTGCTTACAAAGCGTAATATTCTTGCCTCAAATAAATATACAAAATTATGAGTACTATTTCAGCAAAAAAAACAGATATCAAAAGGGATTGGCTCCTTGTCGATGCGACTGATAAAACTCTTGGCAGATTGTCAACCGAGATAGCTATCAGACTCACAGGAAAGCATAAGCCTTCCTATACGCCACATGTTGATACTGGTGATTATGTGATTGTTATCAATGCTGAAAAGATTAAAGTTACGGGTAAAAAACTTGATGACAAGATGTATTTTAAACATACAGGGTATATTGGTAACCTCAAATCTGAGAACCTTAGAACCAAACTTGATTCTAAACCTGAATCAGTAATCGAACTGGCAGTCAAAGGAATGCTTCCAAAGAGTAAATTAGGCAGAGCTATGATTAAAAAACTTAAGGTCACAGCCGGCAAGAATCATAATCATGATGCCCAAAAACCACAATTAATCGAGATTTAAATAAATGGCAAAGACTGAAAATTTTTATGGTACTGGAAGAAGAAAGAGTTCTTCTGCAAGAGTTTTTTTAAGAAGCGGGAAAGGCAAGATAATTGTAAATGGTAAGCCCCTTGACGAATTCTTTGGAAGAAAGACTTCAAGCATGATTGTCAGACAGCCCCTAGAGGCAATCAACCAGACTGAATCCTTTGATTTGTATGTTACCGTTGAAGGTGGAGGGACCAGTGGTCAAGCTGGCGCCATAAGACATGGTATTTCAAGAGCGTTATTAAGTATGGATGAAACGTTAAGATCGAAGCTTAAAAAACATGGCTTTTTAACGAGAGATGCACGAGAAGTAGAGCGAAAAAAAGTTGGCCTTAGAAAGGCAAGAAGAGCAACCCAGTTCTCTAAACGTTAATTCCAATTTCTTTTATAGAATCGGCGTAAGCAATTAATAATTTATCAGCTCCCCTTTTACCAAAAATTCCTGCTGTAACTACTCCTGGGATCTGATTTATAACCACCTCCATTTCAATTGGATTTAAAATTTTAAGGTTATAAACATCTAATATTAAATTACCATTGTCGGTAATAAATCCTTCTCTAAGTTGAGGTTGACCACCTAAAGAAATCATCCTTTTTGCAACTAGAGAGCTTGCCATTGGAATTACCTCTATTGGCAAAGGAAATGCCCCTAATACATCAACAAGCTTCGAGTCATCAATGATGCAAATAAATTCTCTAGCATATTGCGCTAATATCTTTTCCCTAGTTAATGCCCCCCCGCCACCTTTAATAAGATGGCCATGAATCGTCGATTCGTCTGCACCATCAATATATAAATCAATTAGATCAAAAGCATTAGGCTCTTCAGCGAAAATATTTTGATTCCTTAAAATTTCTGTTGTTGCATTTGAGCTTGAAACAACACCCTTGAGACGAAATTGGGATAAGTTAGCAATTTCAAGAAATTTATTAACAGTTGAGCCTGTTCCGACACCCAAAACGATGCCATCAGATAATTTACTTGCAGCTACCTCTGCTACTCTAACTTTCTTTTGATCTTGGTCCATTACTCTATTTTAAAAAAAAAGCCCGCAAAAATGCGGGCTAATTTTATATATGAACTAAGTAATTGATTTAATTACTTTTTCTTTTTAGCAGCTTTCTTTTTAGGAGCGGCTTTTTTTGCAACTGCCTTTTTCTTAGCTACTTTCTTCTTAGGAGCAGCTTTTTTCGTAGCTACCTTCTTTTTAGCAGCTTTCTTTTTAGGAGCAGCTTTTTTCTTTACCACTTTTTTCTTTGCTACTTTCTTTTTAGGAGCAGCTTTTTTTGCTACTTTCTTTTTAGGAGCAGCTTTTTTCTTTGCTACTTTTTTCTTAGCTACTTTCTTTTTAGGAGCAGCTTTTTTCTTTGCTACTTTTTTCGTTGTAGGTTTTTTTGCCATAACAAAATTTCTCCATATCGAGGTTACACATAAAGTATAACTAAATTAATTTAAATTTCTAGTAAGTATAATTAATTTTCACTCGCCCAAAGATAATATAAATTTCCATTCTTTTTCTTCAATGGGAATTATTGATAATCGATTTCCTTTGGCAAGCAGTCTGAAGTTCAAAAGTTCTTTTTGAGAATGTTCCTTTAAAGACCCAAGTGTGATTATTCTTTGTAATTTTCTTTCAAATTTTACATCCACCATAAACCATCTTGGATGCTCTTTTGTTGATGTAGGATCGTAATGCTTAGAAAATTTATCAAAAGCTGAATGATCTGCATAGGATTTCGAATAGATAGACATAACTCCATAGATACCAATAACATCACAATTCGAGTGATAGAAAAAAGCTAAGTCACCGGGATTCATATCTCTCATCATAAAATTTCGAGCTTGATAATTTCTGATACCATCCCAACAAGTTTTTTTATCTTTTTTAAGATCATCTATGCTGTAAACGCTTGGCTCTGATTTCATTAACCAATATTTCATATTATTAATATATAGCTGTCTCAGTAATCACGTTGGTAAGCCTCTCATCCCATGCTTCAGATGGAACGGTAGCTATTTGTTGTATGTCAAAGGCAACCCCAATAAATTCAATGTTTTGATTGCCTAATCTACGAGTTCTGGATATTAATTTGTCATAAAATCCACCACCATGTCCAAGTCTTTGAAGACTCAAATCAAACCCTACTAATGGGATAAAGAATATATCTATATTTATTGTCTGGTCTGGTTTTATATCTAGCGGCTCTCTTATCCCATATTTATTATTATGAAATTTCGTATTGCTCAAAATTTCATTAAAAATAATTTCATTATCACTGACGATAGGTACGTAAAATCTTATATCAGATAATGCTTTAAGTTTTAAAATTAACTCTATCGATGGCTCTCTATCAGTATTAAGAAAAATTCCAATTTCTTTTTTTTTGCTTCTGATTATGATTTTTTTAATAGAAGAATTAATTTTTTTTGATTTAATTGCTTTGTCTTCCTGACTAAGAAGGTCTAATTTGGATTTTAATTTAGCTCTAAAATAAAATTTATCTTGAATCATTTTAAAGACTCCCGCATTAGCCGTTAGCAACATGATCCCTCGAACCAGAAGTTAAGGGTGGAATTACCATTTACTGTTTTAGGTTTACCCGAAGGTTACTCACCACAATAAATTTTTATTCCAAATATATAAATTAGGAGCGAGAGCATTCTATTGCCATCAAACCATGCAGGAGCATAAATATCATATCAATTTATTTAACTTTAGAGAGGATTTCTCTAATTGAAAGAATCTTTTCATTCAAAGATGCATCAACATCATCATCCTGCTCCTTAATTCTTAGAAATTGATCGGTTATATTAAGTGCTGCCATGACTGCAATTCTGTCAACTCCAATAACTTTTCCACTGTCTCTAATGGCTCTCATATTCTTACTTAAAAATTGAGCAGATTTAACTAGAGACTCTTCTTCATTTTCAGGGCAAGAAAATTGATACTCTTTATCTAGTATTTTTACAATCACTTCTCTATTACTCATGATGCTTCCAAAGTTTTTAGTCGATGAATAATAGATTCAACCTTGGAGATAGCAGTATTATTTTTCTGGATGAGTCCTGCTTTCTCGGCAACCAGATTTTCTTGCCTTTGCTTTAAAAGTTCATTTTCTTCTTTGAGTGAGTTATAACTTCTAACCAGCTCAAGCAGAGAGCGCTCAAGTTCATCTAATTCTTTTATGAGGCTAATTTTAGTATCTTGACTTGTCATTTAGATATCATATGACCCGAATATTTATTCGTCAATTATATATATTTGAGTTTAGCCAAAGGGGTTTATAATACTTTAAATGAGTAAAGACATAGATATTTTTTTAGGCAGAAGAAAAAAACTGCTCAAGAAGCTCAAAAGCAATAGCGCGGTTGTAATTGCAACCAATCCCTTTCAAACAAGAAGCAGGGATACTGAATTTACATTTAGACCAGATAGTGATTTCTATTATTTAACGGGATTCTCAGAGCCGAATGCGGTTCTTTTATTAATAAACTCTCCGCAACCACAGTCAATTTTATTTTGTAAAGAAAGAGATGCTTTCAAGGAAATGTGGGATGGAAATATCACTGGCACCAAAAGGGCAAAACAAAATTTTGGTTTTGATAAAGCATATGACATTAATCTAATTGATCAAGAGATGCCAAATTTAATTTCTGGCATATACACTGTTTATTATTCGATGGCAGCTTTGAATAATTTGCATGATTCGCTCATGAGATGGTCAAAGGCTGTCTCTAAAACAAGGTACAAAAGCAAAGCGCCTAAAGTCTTTGAAGATATTGACGAGACTATTCATGAGATGAGGATTATCAAAGATAATCATGAAAAAGATATCATGCGAAAGTCAGCCCAAATCGCAGCAAGTGCACACATCAATGCTATGAAAGCCTGCAAACCAGGGATGTATGAGTTTGAATTAGAGTCCGAGTTTCTCTATGAGTTTAAAAAGCATGGGTCAACTGTTTCCTATGATTCTATTGTCGGCGCTGGCAATAATGCATGCGTGCTACATTACCGTGAAAATTCAAGCAAAATTAAGTCAGGTGATTTAATTTTAATTGACGCTGGCTGTGAATATAAAATGTATGCCTCAGATATTACTCGGACTTTCCCTGCAAATGGAAAGTTTACAAATGCTCAAAAAGAAATTTATGAAATTGTTTACGAGGCTAATCGAGCGGCTATCAAAAAAGTTGTTCCAGGTAATATTTGGTCAGACCCTCACGACGCCGCAGTTAGGGTCATTACTCGAGGACTGGTTGAATTAGGTTTGCTTAAGGGCAACGTAAATCAACTAATAAAAAATAATGCTCACACAGAGTATTTTATGCATAAAACCGGACACTGGTTAGGCATTGATGTGCATGATGTTGGTCGATATCTCGATGGAGAAAAACCAAGAAAATTCATACCTGGCATGATTACCACGATTGAGCCAGGTATTTATATTAGTAATAATTCTCGTGCTCCAAAAAAATACCGAGGAATTGGTATTCGTCTCGAGGATGATGTTCTTGTTACTAAATCCAAACCAGAAATATTAACTAAGGATGTCCCTATTACTATTAATGCTATTGAGCATTTAATGGCATCTAACCCCTAGTTTGTCTTATCAGGTTGCTATAGTCGGTGGTGGTTTAGCTGGTAAGGCTCTTGCCCTGGCATTAGCCGATATTAGTATCGGCTCAATAATTTTTGAGAGAGAAAAAGAATTTTATAGCAATGATAATCGAGTATTTGCTCTATCAAATGGGTCCCTTAGAATCTTAGATCACCTGCATCTTCTTGCAGAAATTGAAGCAGATTCATACCCAATAGAGAAGATCCATATTTCCTATGCAAAAAAATTTGGCTCTTCATTGATTCATGCAAGCGAAGAGAATGTTGACATCTTAGGGCGATCAATGTCTGTAAAAAAACTAAATGAACTATTAAATGAAAAAATTGCGATTAGTGAATTAATCGATATCAGATATGGAGACGTAGAATTAATTAAAGATCAAAAGGAGGGTGAAAGCTACCAGCTTAAATATCATGGCTTTGGTCACGATTTTCAATTTGATCCAGTACTGATCATTGCATGTGATGGCTTGAATTCCTCAGTGAGGAAAACTTTAGGAATAAAAGTGATTGAAGAGGATTATCAACAAATTGCAAGTATTTTTAATGTAAGCGCAAGGAAGGAAGTTCAGTTTACAGCTTTCGAGAGGTTTGCTAGAGACTCGGCCATTGCAATGATCCCTAATGGAAAAAATCATTACACGGCCGTTTGGGTTATGAATGCCAAAGGATTTGATCAAGATAAATTTAAAGATTCTCAATATTTACAATCTGCGTTTAATCAATCTTTTGGCAAACGGTTAGGACTATTAAAAGTCAAAGATAATACCTCCTTCTTTCCCCTGAAAAGATCTATTTCGGAGCTTTCCCATAAAAAAAATGCTTTGATGGTTGGTAGCTCTGCAATACATCTACACCCGATCGCAGGCCAGGGATATAACTTAATTCTTCGTGATATTGCTGTTGTCGCTGAGCTCCTCGGTAATCAAGTGAAGAAAAATAATTTAAATTTAAAGCAGTTTTTAAATGATTATGACCAATGGAGGCATGAAGACCATCGAAAAGTAAGTATGTTTACTCACGGGCTTGGTAAGTTAAGTAGTAGATCCTTGCCATTTGTAAAAGAATTCTTTGGTATAGGGCTTTTCTTTTTTGATACGCTCAGCGAAGGAAAAAATATTTTATCTAAGCACACCATGGGTCTAACAGGTCGAATGCCCAAGGCTATGATCAGATAACTATGCAGCGAATAACTATTATCGGCAGTGGCATTACTGCAAATATAGCAGCTGTAGCTTTTTCTAATATTTATGGGCTCGAAGTAGTTCTCGTAAAGTCAGAAAAAAAAATGAATGCCAATGCATCTAGGCACTTTGCGATTTCTCCCGCATCCATAGAGCTGTTTGAATCTCTAGACATCTGGGATGATATTAAATTAAGTGCAACACCCTTTGGCCTAATGCATCTTAGGTCCGGATCAGGTGATAATGCAAAGTCACTCCTAATTGAGGCTAGAGCATTCGGAAAGGATATGCTGGGTATGATTGTGCAAGAACACAACTTAATAGAGGCATTGAATAAAGTTGTAGAGCAAAAGGTCAAAGCTGATGCAATTAAACAATCAGATTATAAAAAGACGATCTCTCTCTTTGCTAAAGATGAAAAAACGAGACCCGATGAGATTTTTCTTGTGTTAGATAAAAGCTTAGATTTTTTGATTCAAACAGTAAGCCCTAATTCAAGAAAGATTGAATATCATGAGTCGGCATTGGTCGCTGAGATACAGACCAGACAAGAGATAGACCCTATTGCATGGCAAAATTTTACTCAGTATGGCCCATTAGCCCTTTTACCAAGTAAAGAGAATAGATATTCACTGATATGGTCACTCCAAAATTCTCAAATTAGTGATTTTCAAGGTAAAACTGATGAGGAGCTTCTTGGAATGATCAGTGAGTTCTTTCCTGAGATTAATTTTGAGAGCGCGCAATTATCTGAGCGATCTTTTTTTCCATTGAAAGCATTTCACACAAATAACTATTTCAAAGGCAATGTTGTCCTAGCAGGGGATTGTGCGCACCAGTTACTCCCATTGGCAGGACAGGGTCTCAATCTTGGAATTGCTGATATTGGAGAACTTGCTTGCCAGATTAAAAAAGGTCTTGGAGAATCATTGCTTGTCTCAGATAGGAAAATATTAAGTAAATATCAGGCCAAAAGGCATAAGGAGAATACGAAAATGATCTTATTCACTGATTTGATTGATAAAGCATTCCGGACAAATTCACGCATCGCATCAAATTTACTTACCTTGGCAGACTATCCAATGATAAAAAATTGGATGATTCACCAGGCCGGAGGCCAAATCAGTAAATAAATCATTTATTATTTTATATAGATTAGGTAATATGAAAACTCGAAACGATTCTATCTGGAGACGTTTAATTTTTTAGAGGCCGAAGGCGCAATTGCTCAAAAACGCTCAGGCAAAAGGACGGATAGAATTTCGACTCTGGAGAGCGGGTGCAGGCCCCACCGAAGGTGTTTTAATCTCTCAGGTAACAGGACAGAGGAGCGATATTTTTGGACTGTTACTATGCAAAAAACTTGCCTCTATCAATCACACGTTGACTTAAAAGCTAAGATTGTTCCTTTTTATGGTTGGCAGCTTCCTGTCCAATTTTACTCTGTTATGGCAGAGCATGAGGCAGTGAGACATAAAGCGGGAATTTTTGATGTTTCGCATATGCAGGTTATTGATTTATTTGGTGCGGATGCCATGGAGTTTCTTCAATGGCTTACAGTAACCGATTTGAGCAAAAAACAAACCAGTAACGGGCTTTTTTCCTGCGTCTACACCTGTTTTCTAAATCCAGAAGCAGGCATTATCGATGACTTAATTGTTTGTAGACAGGAATCAAATCGTTTCCGGATTGTTACAAATGCCGGAACAAGAGAGAAGGTACTCAATCACCTAAAAGAAAAGTCAGGAGAATACGACGTAGAAATTAAACCTCTAGAAAATTATGGGATGATTGCTGTCCAGGGTCCAGAAGCAGAAAAAAACCTTAAAGAGTTGTTAGATATACCTCAGCTAGCGTCCTTTGAGGCCTGCTTTATAGGCGATGATTTTCTATCAAGAACGGGTTATACCGGCGAGGATGGGTTTGAAGTGATAGCGTCTCAAGAGACTATTCAGAGCCTCTGGAGCGAGTTGATTCGTAAAGGTGTACTGCCCTGCGGTCTTGCCGCTAGAGATACACTTAGAATGGAGGCCGGGATGAACCTTTATGGCGCGGATATGGATGAGACCATACGTCCAGACCAGTGCGGATTGCATTGGGTTATCAGTACAAATAAAGAATTTATTGGAAAAGAATCACTTCTCAATAATCAAGCCGCAGCGAAGATTGATCGGTTGGGAATCGTTCTAGATGAGCCTGGGGTTTTGCGAGCTGGAGTTGAGGTATTCGATGATGACAAGCCTTTAGGCGTTGTGACCAGTGGAGGTTTTTCGCCCAGCCTAAAAAAATCGATTGGCTTTGCCAGAGTTGATTTATCGATCAGTAATTCTTGTCAGGTAAGCATTAGAGGCAAGAAACTGAACGCAAGTTTATGCAAATTGCCATTTTATAAAAAGGGTCAAGGCCAAATTATTTTAAGAGGAGAAAGCTAATGAGCGAGGAAATTATTTTATACACGAAGGATCATGAGTGGATTAAGAAAACAGGGGATCAATCTTTCATGGTCGGTATCACAGAGCATGCTCAAGATGCTCTAGGTGAGTTGGTCTTTGTT
>JAURFX010000053.1 GCA_030834065.1 Gammaproteobacteria bacterium | reverse complement strand
GCAAAAAATCTTACTAAATTTACTTTTTTGATATAATTAAATTATAAAAATAAAGGGTAAAAGTTATGAAAAAGTTATTTTGTCTTTTAGCTGGTATGGCGATATTTAGTGTTGTCTATGGACATCATGGCGATGCCGGTAGGTTTGAAGAAAATACAACCACTATCCGTGGCACTGTGGTCGCACTTCAGCTTATCAATCCTCACTCATTAATCATCATGAATGTTGAAGATGAAGACGGACATACTGAAACTTGGCAGGCAGAACTAGGGGGGCCCAATAACCTTACTGGAAGGCATGGGTGGAATAGACAAACCTTGGTACCTGGAGATGCCATCATGGTCACTGGAAGACTGCTAAAAAGTGGCGAGCCTTTTATTAATCTGACCGAGCGAGCAAGAATTGTAAAAGTATCAGGATGTGAAGAAATCTTTGTATCAAATTCTGAGCCCGATCAGCCTTTAGCCTGCAGCTAAAGTCCGATTAATTTAGCGAATAAATATAGTAACTAGGCCAGTATTTACCCGTGAGGTATACCTCACGGGTTGACTCATCGTAAGCAATTCCATTCAAAACTGATTCCCTATTTCTTAAATTTCTTGGGTATATCTCTGAGGGGTATATGCGCCCAATGACCTCCCCAGTCATAGGATCAATCCTTACGATATAGTCCTGATGCCATATGTTCGCCCAGATTTCTCCATCTATATATTCAAGCTCATTGATATTTACGACAGCCACATTGTTTTCTGTAACTCTTAGGCTTTTTATTAATTGAAAGTTTTCAGGGTTATAAAATCTCAATAGATTAGTTCCGTCACTGAGTATCAGTAGCTCTCCGTCGTTGGCCAACCCCCAGCCCTCGCCATCAAATCGAAACGTTCTCTCGAGATTTAGGCTGCTCTCATCGAATTGAAAAGCTAAGCCGGATCTCCATGTAAGCATTATGATCTTTCCATTAATAGCAGTGATGCCCTCAGAAAAATAGTTAGTTGCAATAGGTCTTATAAAATTGATTTGTCCTGATTGCTTATCAATGCTTCTTAGCGTAGAGCGTCCATACTGCCCAGTGCTCTCATACAAAACGGCATTAGATCCAAAGACCAAACCCTGAGTAAATGCCTCCCTCGAATGCTCTAAAGTTCGAAGAAATGTTAGATTTATAGGATCCTCTTGCGCTGTTAATTTTGAAAAACTAAATATAAGCAGTGACAAGCCTGCTAAATAGATAGCCATGATGTATATAGAGAAAAACTTCATAATTTTTTATACTTTAGTTTATTTTAAGGATTTCGGGGACTAAATGAAAAAATTACATTATTCAATGATTATATTTGCGTCTTTTATAGTGCAGTACTCAACATTTGCTCAACATACAACTGATAGTATGGCAGCTGTTCCCTCAGATCTAGGCAATCAGGATGTATTTGGAGCATACAATATCGATCCAAATTGGCCTGTTGATCTCACTAATATAGAGGGACATAGTGATTGGACGTTTGGTGCGGGCCAAAGTATTTTTGCTGAGAGCTCTGATAGAATTTTCGCGTTACAGCGGGGTGAGATACCTGCCATGAATGCTCCTGCATTTAGAGTGCTTCCAGAGATTGGTCCTAGCCTATCTTTCCCCACCGGTCCCTGGAGAAATGCTACTAGAGCCGCCCTGCCTGCTAACGGGGGCACCACGCAAATTGCTGAGAAAGGAATCACTGACTGGATTGCACGAGGAGGAAGATTAGGGATAGATGCGAGATGGGAGCATTGCATCCTTGTGTTCAATAGCGATGGAGAGCTTATAGAAGCATGGACGCAATGGGACTCTATGTTACAGAGGCCCCATCATGTAACCATAAATCCCAATGATCCTGAAAAGCATGTTTGGATTGTCGATGACCATAAGCATGTTATTCATAAATTCACAAACGATGGCTCTACTTTAGTACAAACCATTGGAACTTACGGAGAGCCTGGCGCGGATGAAACGCATTTTAATAGGCCTACTTTTCTCGCTTTTTTAAGCGATGGAAGTTTCGTAGTTGCCGATGGCTACAACGGCAACCGAGTTGTAAAGTTTGATGCTGATGGAAATTACCTTATCTCCTGGGGTGAGCTCGGTAACCCTCCTAGTGAAAACAGGCCTGGATATTTCAATAATGTTCATGGAGTTGCCGTAGACCCTCTGACTAATAATATATTTGTCAATGACAGAGGTAATCGCCGGATTCAAGTTTTTGATCAAAATGGAAACTATCTTTACGAATGGAGTATTGGACCAGCACCTGCAAACCTGCATATGTTCATCATTACCCCAGATCGGTATCTTTGGGCAGCAGATCGAAGCACCAACAAGATACTTAAATACGATCTTGAGGGAAATTTCCTATACTCCTTTGGAACCTATGGGGACTTTCCTGGTGGCATGAGAGGCGTCCATGGATTAGCAGTTGATGAAGATGGAAACCTTTATATAGCTGAAGTCGATAATGGTGGATTTCAAAAATTTACTCCCAGACTTGGGGCCAATTCAGATTTTTTAATCACCGGTCCTGAGCCATCAAGTCCGCCCGCAAGAAGACCTATCGTATATGAAGAAGATTGGAGGGATTTTTGGTCTGATGAATAATGTTTAGATCTTAAAAAATCACTCTCACATGAAAAACTCTCTATATGCCTTTTTTCTGTTAATTCAGAATCTACTCTTTGTATCTCTGTTTGGCCAAGAAGTTTTCTTACCAAGAGGTCTCATCCTTCAAAATCCAAGTATTAATCCTGAAAGCAGTATCCTTGGAGAGCTTCCAACTTTTCAAATCGAAGTCGATGAGTGCTCCTCGCGAATGAGCGTCTCAGACCTTAGATCATTTATAGCAAACGCAGCACTGCAGGAATGGGCATTTTTTGGTTTTCATGAGGTCGATGAGCGTTCTCAGGCATTTCAAATTCCCATAGAGCAAGCACAAAGAGTCTTTCGGGGAAGGAATTGGTTAACGAAAGATAATGCAAAAAGGGTAAGCAAGAGTATAGCGGGTTACTGGGCAAGTACTGAAGATGGATTATGGATCATCAATCAACAAAATAGCTCATGGGAAGTTGATATCGACAATTATGACTGGGAGCTACCCTGGTCTGCGAGCTTTATATCCTGGATCATGTGCGAGGCAGGGCTAGACCAAGACCAATTTAAACGATCTATAGCGCATTATCATTACATTGATCAAGGCATCATAGATGCTCTATCTGAAAACAATACAAGCTCTATCTACACCGCTTATTCTGTAGGTCAGTTTGAACCAAGTCCGGGGGACCTGTTATGCAGATCAAGGCGTTCACAGTACCTAGAGTTAAATGAGAGAATCGAAGACCTGGGTTCTCCATCTCGTGGGCATTGCGACGTATTGATAAAAATGAACTTAGATAGCGCAATTGTCATTGGTGGTAATGTTAGAGACTCTGTTACCTTAAAGTTACTTCCTATAAAAAGAGATATAAATAACAAAATAGAGAGTATTGGAAGCCCTTATCGAATGATCTATGCACATCTAAAGTTAAAGGAGGATTTTGGTTCATTTGACCAAAGAGGGATTGATGTGATTCACGAATTTTTTACGCAAAAAGATCTTCCTTCCTCGCTTTTATTCAGTGAATAAAGAAAGGCCCCTCAAGAGTCTTGAGAGGCCTTGTCTATGTTTCTTTAATTATCTTACTCTAAAGCAATAAAATAATCCGTCTCCGCCGGTTCCAATTAATGCCTCTTGGCTGCAACCTCTTGTGCTATGCACTGAGTTCCATGAAGCATTTGGTCCTCCAAGTCGATCGGAGTGACCCACAACTGTATGGTCCTCATCGGAATTGCTGGTCCAATTGCTACAAGTAGTCACATTAGCATTGCCTCTCGCAACTCTTCCCTGAGTATCAGAACCTGTCAAGATGTCATGTCTGTTTGGGCTATCGCCTGCACCATTAATAACATTTCCACTCTCGTCGGTAGCGTAAGGCTTGCGGACATTATTTAAGTCCATATGCAAGTCATCTAAATTTGATGCAATAAGTACACCGGCTGAATTAAACCACGGTCCAGAACCAATTCTATCTCTTGCATTAACTGCAGGAGTATTGCCCGCGGCTGCTTGGCTCAAATAAGCATGCCAATGACTCTCAGCAGAAGCACCGGCTGCCTCAGCTAAAGTTTGACAATGCTGATCTGCACCACTAAGTCCGCCCAAGTTACCTCCATCGCCAGAACCAACGCTGGTCACAAAAAAGCTCATTTCCTGAGCACTGATGTGAGAGGCAAATAAGGTCAGGACAAAAACTGAAATAAGTTGTTTAATTTTCATTGTTTCCCCTATAAGTTATGTTTATAAGATTCTATATTAATTTAGAGATAACTTAAACATAACTCGACATTACTGAAGATGGGTAAAAAATATTTGCGCATAATTTTTTTTCTAATTATCGTTTTCTTTATAAATGGAATCGGTGCAATTTTCCCTCCCGATAATTGGTATTTCGAACTTAACAAGCCACCATGGACACCTCCCCCCTGGATATTTGGACCGGTTTGGACATGTCTCTATGTCACCATCGCATTAGCAGGTGAAAAATGCTGGCAATTAAGACAAAGCCACAAAGAGCTTTTTAATCTTTGGTGTGCGCAATTGGTTTCGAATGCTGTTTGGAGTCCACTATTTTTTGGACTGAAATCACCGGTCATAGCCGTTATCGATATTTTAGTTTTAGATCTACTTGTTTTTTATCTGATTGTGAAACTCTATCGAACAAGCAATAAATATGCTTACTTGCTCGTTCCTTATTTTTCCTGGATTAGCTTTGCTACCATTCTTAACGCTGTCATCTGTTGGCTTAATTTTTAGTAGCTTGAAAAGCCTCTAATGCACCCTCTCTGGATTCCTTCAGATCAATGATTGGATAGGGATAATCTAAACCTAACGTAATGTTAGCAGCCTTTAAGATATCTGGATCTGTTTCCCAAGGTGAGAATAATTGAGGGGGATCTAAATTCTTTAATTCAGGAATAAATTTTTTTATATAGGTTCCCTCTGGATCAAATTTTATTCCCTGAGTTACTGGATTAAAGATTCTAAAATAGGGGGCAGCATCTGCTCCACAACCTGCTACCCACTGCCAACTAGCGCTATTATTTGCAAGATCAGCATCGAGTAAAGTGTCCCAAAACCAACGCTCTCCCAATCTCCAATCTAATAGTAAGTTTTTAACAAGAAAAGAACCGACAACCATTCTTACACGATTATGCATATAGCCGGTCTGCCATAATTCACGCATGCCCGCATCCACAAAAGGTATCCCTGTATTACCTTTAGTCCAAGCCTCAAAATAGTTTTGGTTTTGCTGCCAAGGGAAAATATCAAATTTCTTGTTAAGATTTTTCTCAGGTAAGTCCGGATTATGAAAGAGAAGGTTATTACTAAATTCTCGCCAACCTATTTCACTGAAAAAATGGTCAATATTCTTATCATCCTCGGCATCTAAAATAGAATTTACTACCTTTGAATAGATATATTTTGGAGAAATTTCTCCAAAGTGCAGATGCGGAGATAGCCTTGATACGCCATCAATACTTGGAAAATTTCTTGATTCTTTATAGTTATTCACTCCCCTATCGATAAAAACCGCAAGCGCCTCTTTTGCGCCCTCCTCTCCAGGCTTCCACATATTTTGGATATCGTCATACCATGAAATGGTCGGCATAAGCTCAAGCATTGATAATGGATTGTCATTTAATTTTGATAAATTGATCGAGGTTAAGTCAGGGGCTGATAATGTTTGCTTAAACTCATGTCTATATTTAAGGCACCCCTTTCTATAGAAAGGGGTGAAGACTTTATAGGGAGTACCGTCATCTTTGTAAACCCTATTAGGATTAACCAATAAATTACCAGTAGATAGAACAAGATTCTTTTTCCTTTCTTTCAGCAATCTCTGAATTGACTGCTCTTGGGCGATACGCCAGGGCTCAAAGCAATGATTCGCATAGACTGATGAAAATTCATACTCGCTCAATAGTCTTTTAAAAATATCTTCCGGAGAGCCGATAAAATAGCTTAAGTTAGAAAGCAGAGTTTGATCGAGTCGACTTAAGCTATGATGAAGCCACCATCTACTTGCCCCACCAAGGCACCACTCTCCGGCATCTGCATCATCT
>JAURFX010000059.1 GCA_030834065.1 Gammaproteobacteria bacterium | reverse complement strand
GGGTTTTTATTGAGTGCTTTATACTGATCAACTAGATAAGTTATTTCTTGCTCATTGAGTGCCAGTCCTAGCTCTTTGTTTGCCCTTTCGATCTCTTGCGCGCCTAAATTCATTAGATCAATACTTTTGTAAGTCTCAGGTTCGGGCTGTTCAAAGAGTTGAGCTACTTCCTGCAATGAATTTATAGGTGATTCGGTCATCCTGTCATAAAAAAAACTTTTGAGCATTTCTTGATTTATTGGCTTTTGCGAATCACTAAATACGACATCATAGCTCTTAACTCTCTCAGCCCTTATTAATGGTATATTAGCGTTCAACAAGATATTTGTAGCCTTAGAAGACCAGGGCGAGATAGTGCCTATTCGTGGAGCTATGAGAATCAAAGAATCCATTGGTTCTGTTACATGCTTAGCATTAAGTATACCCTCAGCCCTTTTGAGGTCATCGGTATCTAAGCACTGACTCGCGCTGATCGCGATAGAAAAACCTTGATTGATTGAGGCAATATTGTAGTCAGCGCTGATTGAATCATAGATTTTTTTCGTCTTCGAATCTAGCTGGCTGACATGTTGCTCAAAGAAATAGATATGGCTTTTCATGATTCAAATATCAAACCATGGGCTGGGAATAAATTGATCTGCATAATAAGTTTTAATTTTATCCAAACTAGAAAATTTTTTTAAAGAATTCTCAATACAATCGACAGAATTATTTTTCAAAGAAATATGTAACATGACAAGCCATTGAAGCTTTGGATTGTTGATCCGTGATACCAATTCAAAGGCCTGATCATTACTAAGATGTCCCAGATCAGAAGCGACTCGTTTTTTAAGCCAGTCGGGATAGATACCCTGCCTAAGCATTTGATCATCATAGTTAAATTCAATAGCCAAAGCATCGCAATCAGTCAGGCTATTGATCATATCCTGACCAAAGGTTCCGGTGTCAGTCAAGTGTCCAAATTTCCTACCATCAAATGTAAAAGTAAAATGTGATGGCATTCTTGAGTCATGAGATACACAAAAAGGAAAAACCTCGACATCCCCAATAGATACAGTCTCCCCATAGATGACCTTTGACCAATTTTTTTTTACTTGCTTTTGTGCGTAGTAGGTTCCTTTGGTCATATATATTGGGCAGTCATGAATGCGGTTAAAATCACCGAGTCCATGGACATGATCGCCATGTTCATGGCTAATAAGTATCGCGGTAATGCTCTTTGGATCTATATTTTTGGCATCCAACCTCTCCATCAATAGATCTATTGGAAGTCCACAATCGATCATGATCAGGGTATTTTCAGCTTTTACTAAGGTTGCATTTCCTTTGCTACCACTTCCCAGTACTGCGTAAGAAAAATCTCTTCCGGTTTTAGTTTGTACTGGAGCCTCCTTTGTCTCCATGATCTGGAGGTACATACAGGGAGGATGGAAATTGTGATATGTTTCCGCCATCCGCTTTAGTAATTTTACTTACACCTTGCTTATCTACCTCATCAATTCTAATGATTGAATGCATAGGAATATAGGTTCTATTAACGCCCTTGAACTCAGTCCTTATTTTTTCTTCTGATGGGTCCACAACTAATCCTGAGCGGGCATTAAAGATTAACTCTTCGATCTCAATAAACCCAAAAAGCCCTCCCTGACTGATACTTGAAGCGTAGACTTCATAAACCTTAGATTGATTTAGAAAAATAACTTTGTAGATTTGTATATCTTTGGAACTCATAGCGATTATTATATGTTATATCTAAGTTACAGAGAGGATCTTCGGGTAAATAAAGTGTCGCAATTATTATTGGTCTTTCTAGGAAGTGCATTGGGTGGATTGCTCAGATATGTCTTATCAATATGGTTAAATCCCTCAGAGGTAGTATCGATCCCTTGGGGTACTTTAGGGGCAAATACAATTGGTTGTTTTATTGCTGGCCTTGTTGCAGCACTCTTAGTCACAAAGGGAATGTCTGAGAATCTTCGTTTATTTGTAGTCATTGGTTTTTGCGGTGGCTTTACTACATTTTCAGCGTTTAGCCTCGAAACCATACAATTATTCAGAAATAACCTCTATTGGGAAGTAACAAGCTACGTCACTCTCTCTTTATCTCTTGGGTTTTGTGCGATTGCAGTCGGATTTTTGATGGTAAATCGTATTTTTTAAAAAAATTAAATTAAATCATATTGCAATGCGCTTTTTAATTTGAGATTCTAGAAATATGGAGAGATGTGAGAGACTTTATAAGTCAGCAATCGCAAGAAAGCATCGTCATGAGATCCAAGATATCGTATCTCATCGCACCGAGCTAGAACATCAAAAGCTAAGAAGAGAAAAGCTTAAAAAAAGAAAAATAGCCTCTAAAAGACTCTCAAGTTAGCTTAGAGTATCTTGTGTCTGCCTAATAGGATTTCGTAAACCATGACGAAATCACCGAAAAAACTATAGACTGGATATCTATAGGTTGCCGGCTGGTTACCCTCAAATAAGTAATGAGAAATAACTGCAAATCCATACCCTGAAAGTAGCCCATAAAATAAATTTATCCACTCCCACGTAGAGAATAATCTAAAAGCAAAGTAAGACGCGCCCAGCAACCCAATCAAATGAAATAATTTTGTGTAGTGATGTGCATGGCCTGGCAAGTAGTAACCCTCATAAAAATCTCTAAATGATTTATATTTATGACTCATGGCCCTATAATAGTATAAATATCCTATCCGTAAACTAATATATCGCAGTCTTTTTCACTATATTTTGATATTTTTTTGTAGACTTCAGATACATTTCTTTTTCTTTAATATCAATAACTTAAAATTTTGTTACTGATATTTAGTCATTTTTTAGTCTGATTTTGGGTTAATTTTTAGAGATTGAAAGTTATAATGTGACCAAAATATCCGAAGAGGTCATCCATATCAGAATCTTCTATCTCATCATTGCCTGCTTGGCAGTAACAACTTGCGGTCAAAAGCCAACCCAATTTGAAAGGATCAATCACTTAGGTGAATTGAAAGCAGGGATATTTTTATCGCCATCAAGATTCTATTTCAATGGTTCGGACTATATCAATATTGATCAGCAGCATCTTATAGACTTCGCAAGCTCTCTTGATATGGATATAAAGATCATCACCGCCGATAGCTATGAGACCTTGCATAAGCTTCTTGCTACTAACGAGGTAGATATTATCACTGGAAACATTTCTAATTTAGGGCAATACGAAAATGAACTCTCGTATAGTCCTCCCTCTCATACGATAAGTCATATCCTTGTTGGCAATCGATCGATAAGGCCAGGACAATTGGCAGATGAAAACTTGAATATTGTCGTCTCGAAAGGATCTATAGCTGAGAATATCATCAATCAACATACAGAATTAAGATCTAAAGTTTCGGTGATTGATAGCTCAAATCCTTATTTTTTGCTTAATCTTATCGAGGATCAAATTGCTGACTTTGCTATTCTCCCTAGAGAAACATTTGAAATTTTAAGGTTTAGCTTTCCATCTGTGAAAATTTTTTTAGAGTTTGAGAATCTATCTCCTATTTCTTGGGCTATGTCTAACTCGGATAGCAGTCTGTTTGATAAGGTCTCAGAGTTTTATCTTGACTATCATTTTGAAGCGGCAGATAGAAATCTCTCATTGGATATTGCAGCCCTTGAGAGCTTTAATTTCTTTGACTTAAGGGCGTTTAAAAGAGATTTTGAAAATATCCTTCCTAATTATCTTGATGCCTTCATAGAAGCTGAAAATATCTATAATTTTGATTGGGAGCTACTTGCGGCGATTGCTTACCAAGAATCAAAATGGAATCAGGATGCTGTCTCTTTCACAGGAGTAAGAGGCATGATGATGCTTACGCAAGATACTGCTGATTTTGTATCGGTGAATAATATCAATGATCCTACGGATCAAATATTAGGTGGTGCTCGCTATTTACGTGAGCTAGACGCAAAAATGCCTGAACGAATTCAGGGTACAGATCGCTTATGGCTTACCATAGCTTCATACAATCTTGGATTTGGCCATCTTGAGGATGCCAGAATACTCACGGAAATCAGGGGCGGTAATCCAGACTTATGGTCTGATGTCGAGAATAATCTCTCTCGGCTCGAAGACGAGTATTGGATCGCCTATCTAAAAAGAGGCTATGCCAGGGGTAATGAGGCAAGTGATTACGTTAAAAATGTAAGGCGCTACTATGAGCTATTAAAGCTTATGAGCTTTAATGAGTACTTTGCCTCTAACTGATTAACGCCTCTCTCTAAAAAAGTCTTTCAGTATTCGAGAGCAGTCCTCCTCCAATATGCCACCTATGACCTCATACCTTTGGTGTTGCAAAAAATGTTTGTTATCTGCTGAATTAAAAGTTCCCTCTTGATAGTCAGAGGCACCGTAAACCACGCGTTTTATCCTTGACTCAGCAATAGCGCTAGCGCACATCAAACATGGCTCTAAGGTAACGAAAAGAATTAACTCATTGAGTCTGTAGTTTTTAACTAGTCTGCATGCCTCTCTAATTGCATTGATTTCTGCATGGGCTGTTGGGTCATGCCGCGAGATTACTTGATTGTATGCAGAGGCTATCACCTTCCCGGTGTTATCAATAATCACAGATCCTACAGGGACCTCACCACTCTCCTTAGCTTTTTTTGCCTGAGCGATTGCTAGCAGCATGCTCTCTTGAGGTGTCATAATTACCTTATGAATAAAAATATTAATCCTGTATTTTCTCAACTAACCGACGAAAAGCAAATGAAGGAATATTTTGAATTTCGCTGGTTACAACTTAGGGCACCACTTGGCATGGGCCTTGAAACTACTAAAGATGATAAAGAGGATGAGGCCGAACACTTTGTTGCTAAGCTTGAAGAAAAGATTATTGCCTGCGCAAGGGTACAAGAGGTCCAGGCGAAAATATTTCAACTAAGATACATGGCTGTAGAGGAAGAATTTAGAAAACTTAATATCGGAAAAAGGCTG
>JAURFX010000033.1 GCA_030834065.1 Gammaproteobacteria bacterium | reverse complement strand
TACAAATATCTTGTTGAACGCTAATATACCATTAATAAGGGCTGAGAGAGTTAAGAGCTATGATGTCGTATTTAGTGATTCGCAAAAGCCAATAAATCAAGAAATGCTGAAGGGTTTTTTCTATGACAGGATGACCGAATCACCTATAAATTCATTGCAGGAAGTAGCTCAACTCTTTGAACAGCCCGAACCTGAGACTTACAAAAGTATTGATCTAATAAATTTAGGTGCGCAAGAGATCGAAAGGGCAAACAAAGAGCTAGGACTGGCACTCAATGAGCAAGAAATAGCTTATCTAGTTGATCAGTATAAAGCACTCAATAAAAACCCAACAGATGCAGAACTTATGATGTTCGCGCAGGCTAACTCAGAGCATTGCAGGCATAAAGTTTTTAATGCTGAATACATCATCAATAACAAAAAAAAGGAAAAGAGCCTTTTCCAGATGATAAAAAATACATATCAACAAAATCCAAAAAATGTTCTCTCTGCCTACTCAGATAACGCAGCAGTCATCAAGGGAGGTACATCAAATAAATTATTGGTTGACCCTAAGACCAAACAATTCAAAGAGCAAACAAAGAAACTACACAGTGTTCTTAAGGTCGAGACTCATAACCATCCAACAGCAATTTCACCTTTTCCAGGGGCCGCAACAGGATCTGGTGGAGAAATAAGAGACGAGGGAGCTACTGGAATTGGGGCTAAACCGAAAGCTGGCATGGTGGGATATGTGACTTCTCATCTATGTCTGGACAAGGAGAGAGAGGAGTGGGAAAAAAAATCCCCAGTACCGCCCAATAGGATTGCATCTCCCAAGAACATAATGATCGAGGCACCCATTGGAGCGGCAAGCTTTAATAATGAATTTGGTAGACCCTGTATCACCGGATTCTTTCGGACTTATGAGGATAATGATCAGACGCATTGGGGTTACCTCAAGCCCATCATGATCGCTGGAGGAATAGGAACCATTTATGATGAGCATGTGATTAAAAAACAGGGCAAAGCTGGAGATAAGATTTATGTTCTTGGAGGACCAGGCATGCTTATCGGTATGGGAGGCGGTGCAGCCTCTTCACTTGCCAGCGGGTCATCAGATGAGGATTTAGATTATGCGTCAGTTCAGCGAGGTAATGCTGAAATGCAAAGACGCGCCCAAGAAGTCATCGATTGCTGCACATCTATGGAGAAGAACAATCCAATTATTTGTATTCATGATGTTGGTGCTGGTGGACTCTCGAATGCGGTACCTGAGATTGTGGATCATTGCGGTCTAGGTGCAAAAATATCTCTCAGATCCATCCCTATTGATGAAAGGGGAATGTCTCCCATGCAGATATGGTGTAATGAGTCACAAGAAAGGTATGTGATATTAATTTCTAAGGATCATTTAGATTTATTTGAGGGTATCTGCAAAAGGGAGAGATGTCCTTTTGCTAATATAGGTGAGCTCACAAATGAAAAAAACCTCATACTTTATGATGAATTATTTCATAATTCTCCCATCGATATACCTATGTCTTTGCTTCTAGGAAACACGCCAAGGATGCAGAGGAACCCCCATGTAATCCAAGAAAAAATATCAGCCAAGGATGATGATGCTAATCCTAAATTCAAGGAGGCACTCCGTTCGTTACTAAAATTTCCTGCAGTATGTTCAAAAAATTTTCTTGTAACAATAGGCGACAGGACTGTGGGCGGTCTGATTGCTAGAGATCAGCTCGTTGGCCCTTGGCAGGTGCCAGTGGCTGATGCAGGGGTTTCCATGAGGGGATTCTTTACCGTAAAAGGGGAGGCAATAAGCACTGGCGAGAAAGTTAGCCTTGCCAACATTAACCCAAGAGCTTCAGCGAGGATGGCTTTATCAGAGTCTATACTTAATATTGTTTCAGCAGATGTTAAGTCAACTCGTGACATTGTCTTATCTGCCAATTGGATGGCATCTGTATCTAAGGAAGGAGAGGATCTAAAGCTATTTGAGATGGTTCATGAGATAGGAGAAAATCTTGCGCCTAAGCTTGGAATTTCAATACCTGTTGGTAAGGATTCTTTATCCATGAATATTTCTTGGAATGAAAGTGAACAAGATTGCTCCGTTCACTCTCCAGTTTCTTTAATCATAACTGCCATGGCAAATATTGGTGATGTGAATAAGACCTTAACCCCAGATATCAAGCATCGTGGAATGAGCCAAATAATATTTATCGATTTGGCACAAGGCAAAAGAAGGATGGGGGGATCATGTGTAAATCAAATTTTTAGTAAAAAAGATTCTTTATGCCCAGATCTTGAAGATGAAAAAAAATTGGAGGAATTCACATCGGCTCTAGCAGAGTTAAGAGAGCGACAACTCATTAGCTCCTATCATGATCGATCAGATGGCGGACTCGTTGTAACACTTCTTGAAATGGCCTTTGCCGGGAGAAGCGGACTAAAAATAAATGTACCCGATGAAGACTACTACAATTTTTTATTCAATGAAGAGCTTGGTGCCTGTATTGAGGTAAAAGAGGATGCATTAAAAGAATGCATCAAGATACTTAATCAATTTGAGTTACAACACATGGTCATTGCTGAAACGCTCCAAGATCCAAACATTTCCATTAATGTTGACAGTGCTGAGATCCATGCATTTTCAATGCAAGAGCTTTTTGCTCTTTGGATAGAGCCAAGCTATAAAATTCAGAAATTAAGAGACAATCCTGTTGTCGCTGATCAAGAGCATGAGAGAAATTTAGACTTTAAGGACAATGGTTTATCCACCAACGTCTCTCAGTTTAGGCCGAATCCTTCCAAAGAAAAGGTAAAACCTAAAATTGCTTTGATTAGAGAGCAGGGGATTAATAGTCAACATGAAATGGCTGCGGCTTATCATTCAGCAGGCTTTGAGTGCTGGGACGTCCATATGAATGATTTATTAGAAGAAAAAATCAAATTGGAGCGCTTCAATGGCCTTGTCCTTTGTGGTGGATTCTCGTACGGAGATGTTCTAGGTGCTGGAGGGGGGTGGTCAGCATCCATTTTAAATAATCCAATACTTTATGATGGCTTTGCTGAATTTTTTGCAGACCCAAATAAATTTGCACTCGGTGTATGTAACGGCTGCCAGGCAATGTCAGAGTTACGTTCAATTATTCCTGGAAGCGATAATTGGCCAAGGTTTTTGCAAAATTCATCCGAACAATTTGAAGGTCGACTCATAATGACCAAGATAAAGAAAACTAATTCTATTTTATTTAATGGTATGGAAGGCCAAGTTTTACCAATAGTTGTATCCCATGGCGAGGGAAGGGCTTGTTATCAAGATGATCAGAATATCAATATAACAATGACATATGTTGATGATAATTATAACGATACTTATCAATATCCTTATAATCCAAATGGCTCAATGAGGGCTATTGCCGGCCTATCGAATCTGGATGGGCGAATTAATATTATGATGCCACATCCTGAGCGCTCATTTCTTAAGGTTCAGCTCTCTTGGTCGCCTAATTCTTGGGATAGATACACCCCCTGGTTAAGAATTTTTGAGAATTGCAGAGACTGGTTGCTAAGATAGTTTTGTAAAAGGTGAGGATATTTTTAGAGCATCAGAGCCCTTTCGTCTGACTAAATCCTCACAGTAGTCATCATAATTCCCCTCAATGAATGTGACCAGTCCGTCACTCTCAAAGGCAATCATATGCGTGGCGACGCGGTTAAGGAACCAGCGATCATGAGAGATGACAAGACAGGTCCCTGGAAATGCCAGTATCGCCTCCTCCAGAGCTCTGAGTGTCTCCACATCTAGGTCATTACTCGGCTCATCAAGAAGTAGAACATTTCCCCCAGATTTTAAGAGCTTTGCTAAATGCACTCGATTTCTCTCGCCCCCAGAGAGTAAAGAGACTTTCTTCTGCTGATCAGAGCCTTTGAAGTTAAACTTTCCAAGGTATGCCCTAGATGGAACCTGGTAGTTACCGACCTCAATTATATCTTGTTTATTTGATACTTCTTCCCATATGGTGTTATTGCCATCAAGTGAGTCTCTGGATTGATCAACGTAGGCGATTTGTACGCTCGAGCCTATAATAATTTCTCCATCATCAGGCTCTTCTTGTCCAGTGATGATTCTAAAAAGTGTTGATTTCCCCGCACCATTCCCACCAATGATGCCTACGATTGAGGCGGGCGGTATTGAGAAATTTAAATTGCTAAATAATGCTTTATCTTTAAATTTCTTTGATAAATTTTTTGCTTCAATAACTTGACTGCCAAGCCTAGGGCCTGGAGGAATATAAATTTCATTCGTCTCATTTCTTGATTGAAATTCTTTTGAATTTAATTCTTCAAACTTCTGCATTCTGGCTTTAGATTTTGCTTGTCTACCTTTAGGATTGCTTCTTATCCACTCTAGTTCTGACTGAATCGCTCTTTGCCTAGCTTTTTCGCTTTTTTGCTCGTGCTCCAGTCTTTTGTCTTTTTGCTCTAACCAGCTTGAATAATTGCCCTCCCAAGGGATGCCCTCGCCCCTATCTAACTCAAGGATCCAACCAGCGACGTTATCGAGAAAATAACGATCATGCGTTACCGCAACCACAGTGCCTGAGTATTGAGAAAGAAATTGCTCGAGCCAGTGTACTGACTCAGCATCGAGATGATTGGTTGGCTCGTCAAGCAGAAGCATGTCAGGATTCGTGAGCAGAAGTCTGCAAATAGCCACTCTTCTTTTTTCTCCTCCAGAGAGATGCTTTACTTTTGATTCCCAACTTGGGAGTGAGAGGGCGTGTTTAGCCACCTCCAATCTTCTCTCCACTTCCCAACCATTAATTGAGTCTATCGTTTCTTGGAGCTTTCCTTGCTCGATGAGAAGTTTATTCATTTCATCGTCTGACATGGGATTGGCAAACTTATCGCTGATCTCATTAAACTTTGCAAGCACCTCAAGCGTACCTGCCACACCTTCCTCGACAGCTTCTCTGACTGTTTTTTCATCATCAATCTCTGGCTCCTGAGGAAGGTAACCAATATTAATTCCACCTTGAGGTCTAGCCTCGCCCTCAAAATTTTTATCAACCCCAGCCATAATTTTTAATAGACTTGATTTGCCCGAGCCATTGAGGCCTAAAACACCAATTTTTGCCCCAGGGAAAAAACTTAGACTGATATTTTTTAGGATAAAGCGATTATGAGGGACGATTTTCCCCAAACGATTAGTTGTAAATATGTATTGAGCCATATAAGTCTGAACATTATATTTTTTTAAAAAATTAAAACAATTTATTTAAATTGGCTGAACCAAAAAGGATTACTCGGTACAATAGAGTTTTTCGGCAAAACCCATGACAATAAATAGAGAAACCCTAGAGAATTTTGACCCAAAAATTGCTTCTGTGTTGAGTAACGAGGCACTAAGACAAGAGGAGCAAATTGAGCTTATTGCATCTGAAAATTATGCTAGCCCAAACGTATTGCGTACCCAAGGATCCGTGCTCACAAATAAATACGCCGAAGGTTATCCTTCAAAAAGATATTACGGAGGGTGTGAAGTAGTAGATATTGCTGAAGAGCTAGCTATCGAGAGAGCGAAAGAATTATTTAATGCCGGCTATGCAAACGTTCAGCCTCATTCAGGTTCACAGGCCAATGCAGCAGTTTTTCTTGCTCTGCTAAAACCTGGGGATACTATTCTTGGAATGAGCTTGTCGCATGGAGGCCATCTTACTCATGGAGCCAAAGTTAATTTTTCTGGTAAGCATTACAATGCAGTTCAGTATGGTATCAATACAGATACAGGCTTAATTGATTATGAAGAACTTGAAAGGTTGGCAATTGAGCATAAACCGCAAATGATCGTTGCTGGTTTTAGCGCCTACTCAAGAATTTTAGACTGGAAAAAATTTAGAGAAATCGCTGATAAGGTTGATGCTTATTTACTTGCCGATATTGCTCATATCGCCGGACTAGTCGCTTCAGGTCACTATCCCAGCCCGCTACCCCATGCTGACGTGGTCACTACGACAACTCACAAAACCCTGCGTGGACCCAGAAGCGGAATGATTCTTGCGAATGATAATGATGAGATAAACAAAAAACTTAGCTCATCAGTTTTTCCTGGCACCCAAGGGGGGCCACTGATGCACGTGATTGCTGCGAAAGCCACGGCTTTTCTAGAAGCATTACAGCCCTCATTCAAAGATTATCAAGAAAAAGTGCTATCTAATGCTAAGGCAATGGCAACCGTATTAAACGATCGAGGGTATGGCGTGGTTTCTGGAGGAACAGATAATCATTTAATGTTAGTGAGTTTGGTTGAGAAAGATTTAGCCGGCAACGAGGCAGAAAGTCTATTACATCGAGCAAACATTACAGTGAATAAAAATTCAGTACCGAACGATCCGCGTTCACCTATGGTTACAAGTGGACTTAGAATAGGCACCCCAGCAATAACTACCCGAGGGTTTGGGGTTGAAGAGGCTGTTACCGTTGCAACTTATATTGCAGACATTCTCGATGCTATGAGTACAAATGTAAATGTTGAAGAAACCATAGTGAGAATCAAAGCTGAGGTAAAAAGCCTTTGCGAGAAGTTTCCTGTTTATACTTAGGAAATGCACTGTCCATTTTGTAGCTCGGAAGAGACTAAGGTCATTGACTCTAGATTAGCTGGCGAGGGCTGGCAGATAAGAAGAAGAAGAGAGTGTCTTGAATGCATGGAGCGATTTACCACATTTGAAACGATAGAGTTGGTGCTGCCAAGGGTTGCTAAAAGGAGCGGTGAGATTGAACCTTTTGACGAGAATAAGCTCAAGCGAAGTATAAGCAGAGCTACTGAAAAAAGACCCATTCCATCAGAAAAGCTTGATGCCATGTATAACCGCATATTGCATCATTTTAGAACCCTAGGAGAAAGAGAAATACCAGCAAAAACAATCGGCGAAATGATCATGAAAGAGCTAAAGAAATTAGATGACATTGCATACATAAGATTTGCCTCGGTTTATCGAAGCTTCAAGGACGCCTCAGAGTTTCAAGCAGAGATTACAAATTTAAAGAAGGGAAAAAGAAAAAAATCGAGCCAGCTGACACTACTATTGGATAATAAAAAAAGTGAGCACTGATCTAGAATTTATGGCAAAAGCCTTTTTAAATGCAAAAAAGGGTCAGTATTCGACCTGGCCAAATCCTAAGGTTGGATGCGTGGTTACAAAAAATGAAAGGGTGATTGCGGAGGGTTGGCATCAGTGGGCCGGGCAGGAGCATGCTGAGCAAATGGCACTTGCAGATGCGTCTATTGATTATAAAGGGGCCACGATATACGTTACTCTCGAGCCCTGTTCGCACCAAGGAAAGACAGGTCCGTGTGTTGACCTTATTTTAAAATCTGGAATTCAAAGGGTTGTTTGCGCCTCCTTAGACCCTAACCCAATAGTCAATGGCGAAGGAATAACAAAATTGAAAGCAAGCGGCATTGAAGTAGAGGTAGGTATTTATGAGGATCAGGCTAAAGAAATAAATCGTGGATATTTTCATTTTTATGAGAAGGGTAGACCATGGATCACAACAAAAATAGCATCCTCGCTAGATGGAAAAATTTCACTCTCCAATGGTGCAAGCAGATGGATCACCTCCGAACTTGCACGTTCTGATGCTCATACCATTAGAGCAATGAATGATGCAATTGTCGTTGGAATAGACACGATCTTGGTAGATGATCCAAGTTACAGCGTTCGACTAGAAACTGAAGATCCGATTAATTCTCCTGAAATAATTATTTTAGATTCTCAATTAAGAATTCCAATTGATGCAAAAATTCTTAAGAATGATAAGGTCGTCATTCTATGTGGCCAAGGCATAGACCAAGTCAAAAAAGAATCATTAAGTGTACTTGGTGCAGATGTTATTTGTCTATTTGATGAGAGGGATAAAAGTATTGAGAGAGTATCTGAATACCTAGTAAGCAAAAAATTTCACCATGTTCTGATAGAGTCTGGCGCGAAGGTGAATTCCTCATTTTTTCAAAACAATCTAATTGATGAGATAAATATTTTTTTTGCAGCTAAAATACTTGGCTCTGAAGGGTTAAGTTCTTTTGGTCAGATGAAACTTGTTGAAATACCCAAGCATCAATCTTTTCGGTTTGTAGAAGCTTCTTTAGTTGGGGAAGATGTTAAGTTGAGATTATTAAGGTTTACTAATGTTTAGCGGTATTATTCAGTCTGTCAATCAGGTTGCGTTTATAGAGCAACATGGTAATTCTCTTAACCTTGCAATTAAAGTCAGTAGTGAAGAGCTTTTATCTAAGTCTGCCCCAGGGTCAAGCATAGCGATCAATGGAGTCTGCCTTACAGTTGCTAGGTGCACTCAAGATAATTTAATTTTTAATGTTTCATCTGAAACAGCTCGAATTACTAATCTTGGTGACCTTAAAGAAAATGATGCAGTGAATTTTGAACCGTCACTGATTATCGGTGACAGCTTGGATGGGCACTTTGTTACAGGTCATGTGGATGCTCTAGGAGAGGTCATTGCCATTGAGAGTCAAGATGAATATACGGAACTTAAGATAGATTTTAATGATGAGCTTAAACCTTATATAGCAAAAAAATGTTCAATTTGTGTTGATGGAGTTTCCTTGACTGTAAATAAGGTTGACAAAAAAAGCTTTAGCGTGATGATCGTTCCTCATACCCTAAAAAATACTATTATTCAGTTTTATAAGTTAGCACAAAGAGTAAATTTAGAAATAGATGTTATAGCAAGATATACTTATTCCATTCTTAACCAGAGTTCATAAGTAGATGAGTACTGAGATAAAATTTAATACCACTCAAGAAATTATTGATGCATTTAGAGTTGGTGAGATGGTTATTATCGTAGATGATGAGGATAGGGAAAATGAGGGGGATCTTCTTATTGCAGCCTCAAAAGTTAGCGCTGAAACAATAAATTTTATGACTAAATATGGCCGTGGGCTCATATGCTTAACGCTGACAAAGGAGAGATGCAATCAACTTAGATTGCCTCTAATGATCTCAGATACTAATAGAAGAAAGAGCACTAATTTTACGATGTCTATAGAGGCAGCGGATGGTATTTCAACCGGTATATCAGCTCAGGATAGGGCTAGAACAGTAAAGGTTGCTGTAGCTCCTGATGCTGAACCCAGTGACATCGTTCAGCCTGGACATATTTTTCCTTTGATGTCTCAGCCAGGTGGAGTTCTGGTTCGAGCGGGACATACCGAGGCAGGCTGTGATTTTGCTAGACTAGCTGGACTTGAGCCAGCTTCAGTCATAGTTGAAATACTCAATGATGATGGAACCATGGCAAGGAGAAACGACCTGATGTCGTTTTCAAAAAAGCATAAGCTAAAGATTGGAACGATTGCAGATCTAATTAGTTATCGCCTAGAGCATGAGGAGGCTGTTGAAATTGTTCAAGAAAAATTAGTTGATACAAAGCAAGGCTCCTTTCGTATGCTAGTATTTGAGGATCATTTAAATAAATTGATTCATTTTGCTTTGGTCAAGGGTGAGATAGATTCAGAAAAAGTTACAACGGTAAGGGTTCATATACCTGATATCTATACCGATATTCTTGGGATTCAAAGTAGCTACAAAGGATTATCGTTTGATAGGGCCCTTGAATACATCAGTCATGAAGAGACCGGTGTTGTGATACTACTTGGATATCAACAATCCTCACGAGATCTTCTTAAAATGCTAGATACCAATCAACAAGTCAGTATGGAAAGTGCTCTCGAAAAGCAGGAATTGAGAACCTATGGAATCGGGGCACAAATCTTAAGAAAGATTGGAGTTAAAAAGATGCAAGTGATCAGTCTGCCTAAACATTTATCTGCTATTTCTGGCTTTGGACTTGAGATTACAGACTATCTCAACATAGATAATTGATAAGAATGGAGAGCAATAAAGCAAATTTAGGACTGAATAAAGAGCTTCATAAGGATGCAAAAATTGCCATTATTTGTGCAAAATTTAATGAAAATATTGTCGAGGATTTGAAAGTAGAGGCAAAAAATATACTTATTCAGCACGGGCTTAAGGAAGATAACATTCAAATATTTTTTGTACCTGGAGCCTATGAGATTCCACTGATGTGCAAGGTGATTGCTGAGCTAGAGAAGTATGATGGAATCATCGTATTAGGATGCATCATCAAGGGAGAAACCTATCACTTTACCCAAGTGGCAGATGCATGCTCAGGGGGTGTGCTTAACGTATCTGTTACTCATAAATTACCCATCGGATATGGTGTTTTAGCAGTTGATAACATCAGTCAAGCGCTCTCAAGGTCTGCAAGAAATGAGGACAATAAAGGTCGAGATGCTGCTCTAGCCACCCTAATGATGATTAATAATTTGAAGAAAGTTTGAAACAATGAAAAATGGTGCGATACAAAAATCTAGAGAGCTTCTTGTCCAGTCAGTCTATATGCACTTAATGTCGGATATATCTGAGGAGGATACGGTTCGGTGGTTTGAAGCTGATATCAAAAAGGTGGATAGCAGTCATTTTAAGGGTAATCTTCATTTATTCTTTGTGAATAAAGATAAGCTCAGGGATGAAATTGAAAAATTAGCAAAACGAACAATAACTGAGATTGACTACATTGATAGGGCGCTGCTTTTTGTTGCTTTAGCCGAACAATTATCGGAAAAGACCCCCATAGGGGTTATTATTAATGAGGCTATTGAACTTGCAAAGCTATTTGGTTCCGAAAATAGCTATAAGTTTGTCAATGGTGCCTTAGGCCAGTTAGTCAATCAGTAATCTTTGCTCTCCGAAACTAATATAATTGAACTTTTTAAATCCAAGACACCTATGAAGGGTGTTCAGGTTGATATAGGCGATGACACAGCCTTAATCAATTTAAATAATAATGCACTGATCGTATGTAAGGACTTGATGGTACTAGGAACACACTTCCCAGAAGAGCTCTCCGCTTATGATATTGGTAGAAGGTCAGTATTGGTTAACCTAAGCGATGTAGCTGCCATGGGCGCAACTCCAAAATATCTTTTAATGGGGCTAACATTACCCCAAGAGCTGAATAATAAATTCTGGATGAAAAATTTTGCCAGGGGGGTACACCAAATATGTAACGCTTATAAGTGTAGATTGGTCGGAGGGGATGTTTGTAGAGGGCCCTTATCGGTTTCTGTGACCCTACTTGGAGATCCCGAAGGCAGAAACATGATTACAAGAGATGGCGCTCGGGAGAACAATGATTTATTTGTAACCGGCAATATAGGTGACGCCAGAGTGGGCTTAGAGAATATTCTAGATTCAAAGAGAGTTGATCTAAGAAATCAATGTACCAGATCATTTGTGAGCCCGATTGCTCGAGTGGAGTTAGCAAAGCATTTAACAAAACATGCAACCTCTATGATTGATATTTCAGATGGCCTTTACAATGAAATCAAAACGCTTGGAAAGTGCAGTGGTAAGGGTTTTGTTATTGACTCAAATAAAATTCCTATCTCAACAGGACTTAAGAAAAAATACAAAGATAGATCAGTTGAGATTGCATACACTGGTGGCGAGGATTACGAGCTATTATTTACGTTGCCTAAAGGGCTAGACAGCTGGGTTTCAAGGTTATCGAAAAAATTTTCAGTAAATATAAGCAAAATTGGTTATTGCACAAGCAACAAAAGTATTAAGCTTTTAAATTATTATGGCGAAAAACTAGAACAGAAGACTTATGACCATTTTCAAAAATAAAAACTCTAGCACTTGGGGTTTAAGTGCTTTTATCGCCACAGGTTTTTTTACAGGCTATATTCCTTATGCACCAGGAACGCTTGGGTCATTGCTCGCATTATTTTTTCTTTATTTTTTGATGCCATTGACTTTGACAATAAAGGTTTTAGTTTTCCTTTGTCTTCTTTTTTTAGGATTTTGGTCGGTCAGTTCCCTTCTCAGTAGTCTTCAAGAAAAGGATCCAAGTTACATAGTAATTGATGAGATTTGTGGGCTATGGGTCTTGCTTTTTATTGAGGATTTATCGAATATTGAGCTATTTTTGGCATTTATGATTTTTCGGATATTAGATATCTTTAAGCCTGGGCCAATAGGATGGGCAGATCGTAACCTTACAGGGGCGATGGGCGTAATGATGGATGACTTATTCGCTGGAGTCTTTACTCTTTTAATTATAGGCTTGGGCCAATTACTATTGTTCTAGATCATCCTTAAAGGGCTTCAGTCCCTCTTTGGTAATAATCTTTATTCTTTTTTCAGCATTATCAATGATATGTTGACAGTTTTTTGTTAGTTTCACGCCTTCTTCAAATTTTTTAAGTGATTCTTCGAGGGAGAGCTCACCGTTTTCTAGCTCAGATACAATCTTTTCTAGACCACTTAAGTGGCTCTCTAGGCTGCCGTCGTTCTTTTTTTTGCTCATACACCTTATTATAAATGAATTAATTTATTTTAAGACATTGACAAGCTTATATTGCTAGTTTAGACTTAGTCTAAATTTTATAGGAGGAATTAATATGAGCTTAAAAGGTTCAAAAACTGAACAAAATTTGAAGGATGCTTTTAGCGGTGAGTCACAAGCAAACAGGCGTTATCTTTATTTTGCTGCCAAAGCTGATGTTGAAGGATACAACGATGTAGCGACTGTATTTCGCTCAACTGCTGAGGGCGAAACAGGTCATGCTCACGGTCATTTAGAGTATCTTGAAACTTGTGGTGACCCAGCTACAGGTCTGCCATTCGGTGGAACTGCAGATAACCTTAAAACTGCAGTAGCAGGCGAAACACATGAATATACAGATATGTACCCAGGTATGGCTAAAACTGCCAGAGATGAAGGGTTTGAGGAGATCGCTGATTGGTTTGAGACACTTGCAAAGGCTGAGAGGTCTCACGCTAATAAATTCCAAAAAACTTTGGATTTGCTAGAAAGTTAATTTAAAACTTAATGGTCGCGCCAATCGGCGCGACCTAGATTAAAGAGGCATTTATGAGAGAGGGGAGTTTAGAGGCACCCACAAGGTATCCTGTTGATTGGAAATCTGAAGAATTTAACAATGAAGCATCTCTTTACACTGAGCTAGAGAGAGTTTTTGACATATGTCATGGCTGTAGGAGGTGTTTTAACCTTTGTAATTCT